>NZ_JAMPMC010000050.1:0-25624 GCF_028477945.1 Providencia sp. PROV261
CATCCATAGGGTGCCCTTTTGTATTTCTTATCTCCCTCATCTCCTATCTATTTACCGCGAAGAATTGTCTC
The DNA here is from genome assembly GCF_028477945.1 of Providencia sp. PROV261. NCBI lineage: Bacteria > Pseudomonadati > Pseudomonadota > Gammaproteobacteria > Enterobacterales > Morganellaceae > Providencia > Providencia sp. PROV261. The sequence continues at coordinate 72 of NZ_JAMPMC010000050.1, forward strand.
TCAAGACATTATCAATCCTTGTGATATTTCTATTTATTTATTAAATTTCAATGCGTTAATTCGGTCACAAAATCAAGATTCAACATCAGTATTACCAATAAACTCAAACGAATTGTCTATTATTTAATCATCATAATGAAGATGAGGAGATGAGGCATGATTTCGTTCGCAGGTAAGGTTGGCATTATTACGGGAGGGAGTAGCGGTATTGGCCTAGCGGCTGCAGAAAAATTTTTATCATTAGGTGCGTCAGTTATCATTACGGGAAGTCATGCTGACCGTGGCCAGAGGGCACTCAATCGCTTGAAGAACAAAGAGGGCGCAATACAATTTTTTCAGATGGATGCAGCCAATGAAAAAGAGAATGATCGGTTAGTGGCGCATACAGTAAAGGAATACGGTTCGATTGATTTTTTATTTGCTAATGCAGGAATACTTGCCGATGACGTTGCCCACAAACTCGCTTATGAAAAATGGCAGCATGTCATTGATGTTAATCTCAATGGATTATTTTTGATTAATCGAGCTGTTATCGATTATTGGTTAAAAAACCAAAAAGAAGGAGCAATTGTTAACTGTGGCTCTATATGTTCGTTTGTGGGGCAACATCAATTTCCAGCATATTGCGCTTCAAAAGGTGGGATCAAACTGTTAACGCAAACATTGGCAATAAGTTATGCAATGCATAATATTCGAATTAATGCAGTTTGCCCTGGTTATATCGATACTCCATTATTGGATGGGCGCGATTTAGATAAACAAAAGTTAGCAGAGATGCATCCGATGAAAAGGATAGGGACACCTGAAGAGGTTGCTAATGTTGTTGCCTTTTTAGCTAGTGATGCAGCGTCATTTGTGACAGGAGCTGCCTATTTAGTGGATGGAGGTTTTACTGCTTAATGAAACGTTTTATGTAAATTGATCGTAACGATAATTGAAATGGTAATCATTTTTATTTAAACTACCTGTGTGTAATTTATGCAGGTAGTTGCTATGTATGTATGTCTCTGTGAAGCCGTAACGGATAAACAAATTAGAAGTGCGGTGCGCCAATATCATGTGACGTCATTAAAAGGGCTACGTCAAATCCTCCCTGTCGGTCGCGAATGCGGTAAGTGCATCAGGCAAACTCGTGAAATCTTAAATGATGAGTTAGCACTTGCCGAGCATATCTGTATTGCTGAAGTCGCTTAATCGAAATAATAATCATTTAACTCATTCATTAATAAGTAACTTTCATCTCAAATTCTCTATAGAAAATTACTCATTGTTAGCATTTCAGTACTACACTTTAAAGACTGGAAGCAATGGAGTATAAAAAATGAAAGGCGATAAAAAAATGATAGCCCATCTGAATAAGTTATTGGGCAATGAGTTAGTAGCAATCAATCAATACTTTTTGCATGCACGTATGTTTAAAAATTGGGGTTTAACACGTCTTAATGAGGTGGAATACCATGAATCGATTGATGAAATGAAACATGCAGATAAGTATATCGAACGTATCTTATTCCTTGAGGGGATACCTAACCTGCAAGACCTCGGTAAACTTAACATTGGTGAAGATGTTGAGGAGATGTTAGCTTCAGATCTTAAGCTGGAGCTTGATGGGGCTAAAAATCTAAAAGAAGCGATTAGTTACGCAGACTCAATTCATGATTACGTTAGTCGTGATCTGATGATTGAAATTTTAGCTGATGAAGAAAACCATATTGATTGGATAGAAACGCAGTTAGATTTAATCAAACGTATGGGTATTCAAAATTATACACAGGCGCAAATTATTGAAGAGGAGTAATGCTTTTTCGATTTATTTGTGTGCTGTAATATCACGCCTCACTACAAAAAAGTAATAGTGAGGCGTTTTTTATTGAAAAGTGCTATAAGTAAAAAAACAGAAAAATTCGCACATATTTTCTCCGATTACTTGCGTTTAAGATTCAGTTGCGTATAATGCGCGGGCTTACTGATTAGTAATCCCTAGTTTTTTAGGTCTTAAAGGTCAGTATTGAGTTCACGATTTGTAACTCATTTAGACAATACTCCCGATTTGGGGGTTACATCAAAGAACGATTACACTCCCCCATCAATCGAAATGGGTGCGAGGAGTAATTATTTACGTTTATAAAATAGTTGGAGCTCTGGTCTCATGCAGAACCAAAGAATCCGTATCCGCCTGAAAGCCTTTGATCATCGTTTAATTGATCAATCAACTGCGGAAATCGTAGAGACTGCTAAGCGCACTGGTGCGCAAGTTCGTGGTCCTATCCCGCTGCCGACACGTAAAGAGCGTTTTACCGTTCTGATTTCTCCGCACGTTAACAAAGATGCGCGTGATCAGTACGAAATTCGCACTCACAAACGTCTGGTTGACATCGTTGAGCCAACCGAGAAGACCGTTGATGCTCTGATGCGTCTGGACCTGGCTGCCGGCGTAGACGTGCAGATCAGCCTGGGTTAATCAGGTCGTCGAACGATTGAGAGGTTGAAACAATGATTGGTTTAGTCGGTAAAAAAGTGGGTATGACGCGTATCTTCACTGAAGATGGTGTTTCTATCCCTGTAACAGTTATCGAAATCGAAAATAACCGCGTTACTCAAGTTAAAACAGCAGAAACTGACGGTTATAATGCAATTCAGGTGACTACTGGTAGCAAAAAAGCGAACCGTGTATCTAAGCCTGAGGCAGGTCATTTCGCTAAAGCTGGCGTCGAAGCTGGCCGTATTCTACGTGAATTCCGTACTGAAGAAGGTGCTGAATTTAACGTAGGTCAAAGCATTAGCGTTGAAATTTTCGCTGACGTTAAAAAAGTCGACGTTACTGGTACATCTAAAGGTAAAGGCTTCGCTGGTACAGTTAAGCGTTGGAATTTCCGTACCCAAGATGCTACCCATGGTAACTCCTTGTCTCACCGTGTTCCGGGTTCTATCGGTCAGAACCAGACTCCGGGCAAAGTGTTCAAAGGCAAGAAAATGGCAGGCCAACTGGGTAATGAGCGTGTAACCGTTCAAAGCCTAGATGTAGTACGTGTTGACGCTGAGCGCAACCTGCTGCTGGTCAAAGGTGCTGTTCCAGGTGCAACTGGTAGCGACCTGATCGTAAAACCGGCTGTCAAGGCTTAACGTCGAGGAGATAGGAATGGAATTGGTAATGAAAGACGCGCAAAGCGCGCTGACTGTTTCCGAAACTACCTTCGGGCGTGATTTCAATGAAGCGCTTGTTCACCAAGTAGTTGTTGCGTATGCAGCTGGTGCTCGTCAAGGTACTCGTGCTCAGAAAACTCGTGCTGAAGTTTCTGGTTCAGGTAAAAAACCATGGCGTCAAAAAGGCACAGGCCGCGCACGTTCTGGTTCTATCAAGAGCCCAATTTGGCGCTCTGGTGGTGTTAGCTTCGCTGCTAAACCACAGGACCACAGTCAAAAAGTTAATAAGAAGATGTACCGCGGTGCTCTGAAAAGCATCCTGTCTGAACTGGTACGTCAAGATCGTCTGATCGTTGTCGAGAAGTTCTCTGTTGAAGCACCTAAAACTAAGTTGCTGGCACAGAAACTGAAAGATATGGCTCTGGAAGATGTACTGATCATCACTGCTGAATTAGATGAAAATCTGTTCTTAGCAGCACGTAACCTGTACAAGGTTGACGTTCGTGATGCAGCGGGTATCGACCCAGTTAGCTTAATCGCCTTCGACAAAGTGGTTATGACTGCTGATGCTGTGAAGCAAGTTGAGGAGATGCTGGCATGATCCGTGAAGAACGTCTGCTAAAAGTACTGCGCGCGCCGCACGTATCTGAAAAAGCTTCTACAGCGATGGAAAAAAGCAATACCATCGTTCTCAAAGTTGCGAAAGACGCGACTAAAGCAGAAATTAAAGCTGCTGTGCAGAAACTGTTTGAAGTCGAAGTTGAAGGTGTTAACACTTTGCTGGTTAAAGGCAAAACTAAACGCCACGGTCAGCGTTTTGGTCGTCGTAGCGACTGGAAAAAAGCTTACGTTACGCTGAAAGAAGGCCAGAATCTGGACTTCATTGGCGGCGCAGAGTAAGTCGGAGGAGTAAAGAACAATGGCAATTGTTAAATGTAAACCTACGTCTCCGGGCCGTCGCCACGTAGTTAAAGTGGTTAACCCTGAGCTGCATAAGGGCAAACCTTATGCTCCGCTGTTAGAAAAAAACAGCAAATCCGGTGGTCGTAACAACAATGGCCGTATCACCACTCGTCACATTGGTGGTGGCCATAAGCAACACTATCGTCTGGTTGACTTTAAACGCAACAAAGACGGTGTTCCTGCTGTTGTTGAGCGTTTGGAATATGATCCAAACCGTTCTGCGAACATTGCACTGGTTCTATATAAAGACGGTGAACGTCGTTATATTCTTGCGCCTAAAGGTTTGAAAGCTGGTGACCAGATCCAATCTGGCGTTGATTCAGCAATCAAAACTGGTAACGCACTGCCAATGCGCAACATCCCTGTTGGTTCTACAGTTCACAACATCGAACTGAAACCAGGTAAAGGTGGTCAGTTAGCGCGTTCAGCAGGTACTTATGCTCAGATCGTTGCACGTGATGGTGCTTATGTCACTCTGCGTCTGCGTTCTGGTGAAATGCGTAAAGTTCTGGCTGATTGCCGTGCAACTTTAGGTGAAGTTGGTAACGCTGAGCACATGTTACGTGTTCTGGGTAAAGCTGGTGCTAGCCGCTGGCGTGGTATTCGTCCTACCGTTCGTGGTACGGCGATGAACCCAGTCGATCACCCACATGGTGGTGGTGAGGGTCGTAACTTTGGTAAACACCCTGTAACACCTTGGGGCGTTCAAACCAAAGGTAAGAAAACTCGTAGCAACAAGCGTACTGATCAATTCATCGTACGTCATCGTTCTAAAAAATAATTAGAGGATAAACCATGCCACGTTCTCTCAAGAAAGGTCCTTTTATTGACCTGCACTTGCTGAAGAAGGTAGAGAAAGCGGTGGAAAGCGGAGACAAGAAGCCTCTTAAGACTTGGTCCCGTCGTTCAACGATCTTTCCTAATATGATCGGATTGACCATCGCTGTCCATAATGGTCGTCAGCATGTTCCAGTTTTTGTTACCGACGAAATGGTTGGTCATAAACTGGGTGAATTCGCACCGACTCGCACTTATCGCGGCCATGCGGCTGATAAGAAAGCTAAGAAACGTTAAGGATAGGAGGAAGAGATGGAAACTTTAGCTATGCATCGCCACGCTCGTTCTTCTGCCCAGAAGGTTCGCTTAGTTGCCGACCTGATTCGCGGTAAGAAAGTGTCGCAAGCTCTGGAAATTCTGACCTACACCAACAAGAAAGCTGCTGGTTTAGTGAAGAAAGTACTTGAATCTGCAATTGCTAACGCAGAGCAAAACGATGGCGCTGACATTGATGACCTGAAAGTTGCGAAAATTTTCGTTGACGAAGGTCCAACCATGAAACGCATCATGCCGCGTGCGAAAGGCCGTGCAGATCGTATTCTTAAGCGCACCAGCCACATTACTGTGGTTGTGTCCGATCGCTGAGACTCTGGAGACTAGCAATGGGTCAGAAAGTACATCCTAATGGTATTCGCCTGGGTATTGTCAAACCTTGGAACTCTACTTGGTACGCGAATACTAATGAATTCGCTGACAACCTAGACAGCGATTATAAAGTACGCCAGTACTTGAACAAAGAATTGGCAAAAGCGTCAATTTCACGCATCGTTATCGAGCGTCCTGCAAAAAGCATTCGTGTGACTATTCACACTGCTCGCCCAGGTATCGTTATCGGTAAGAAAGGTGAAGACGTAGAAAAACTGCGTAAAACAGTAGCGGATATCGCTGGTGTTCCTGCGCAAATCAATATCGCCGAAGTTCGTAAACCAGAACTGGACGCTAAATTGGTTGCTGACAGCATCGCTTCACAGCTGGAACGTCGTGTTATGTTCCGTCGTGCTATGAAACGCGCTGTACAAAACGCAATGCGTCTGGGCGCTAAAGGTATTAAAGTTGAAGTCAGCGGCCGTTTAGGCGGTGCTGAAATCGCTCGTACCGAGTGGTATCGTGAAGGCCGTGTGCCACTGCACACTCTACGTGCTGATATCGATTACAACACTTCAGAAGCGCACACCACTTACGGTGTTCTCGGCGTTAAGGTATGGATCTTCAAAGGTGAGATTCTGGGTGGTATGGCTGCTGTTGAACAAGCTGAAAAACCAGCTGCTCAACCTAAAAAGCAGCAGCGTAAAGGCCGCAAGTAAGGAGAGTCGCTGATGTTACAACCAAAGCGTACAAAATTCCGTAAAGTGCACAAAGGCCGCAACCGTGGTCTGGCACAAGGTACGGATGTTAGCTTCGGCACTTTCGGTCTTAAAGCTGTGGGCCGTGGTCGTCTGACTGCTCGTCAGATCGAAGCGGCACGTCGTGCTATGACCCGTGCAGTTAAGCGTCAAGGTAAAATCTGGATCCGTGTGTTCCCAGACAAGCCAATTACTGAGAAGCCACTCGAAGTTCGTATGGGTAAAGGTAAAGGTAACGTAGAATATTGGGTTGCCTTGATCCAGCCTGGTAAAGTCCTGTATGAAATGGACGGTGTGCCTGAAGAGCTGGCTCGTGAAGCATTCTCTCTGGCAGCAGCGAAACTGCCTATCAAAACCACCTTTGTAACTAAGACGGTGATGTAATGAAAGCACAAGAGCTGCGCGAAAAAAGCGTTGAAGAGCTGAACGCTGAACTTTTGAACCTGTTACGTGAACAATTCAACTTACGTATGCAGGCTGCAAGTGGTCAGCTGCAACAGTCTCATCTGTTGAAACAAGTGCGTCGCGATATCGCACGTGTGAAGACTTTACTGACTGAGAAGGCAGGTGCGTAATGAGCGATAAAATCCGTACTCTGCAAGGTCGTGTAGTTAGCGATAAAATGGAGAAATCTATTGTTGTTGCTATCGAGCGTATGGTGAAGCACCCTCTGTATGGTAAATTCATCCGTCGTACGACTAAATTGCACGTACATGACGAGAACAATGAATGTGGAATCGGTGACGTGGTAGAAATCCGCCAAACTCGTCCACTGTCTAAGACTAAGTCTTGGGCCTTAGTTCGCGTTGTTGAAAAAGCTGTTTTATAATATAGAATAGCCTTTTCTAATAAATAAACGGCTCTTTTTTACTGAGCCGTTTATTTTTTTCTGTCCATAACGAAGATGTGGTGTTATAATGCCGCGCCCTCGTATTGTGGGTTATATTGAACGGTCTCTTCAATAATGAAGTGGCTCAGTAGTAGTTGACATTTAGCGGAGCACTAAAATGATCCAAGAACAGACTATGCTGAACGTGGCCGACAACTCCGGTGCACGTCGCGTAATGTGTATCAAGGTTCTAGGTGGCTCGCACCGTCGCTATGCAGGCGTCGGCGACATCATTAAAATTACTGTTAAAGAAGCAATTCCACGCGGTAAAGTGAAAAAAGGTGATGTCCTGAAGGCGGTAGTGGTGCGCACCAAGAAGGGTGTACGTCGCCCGGACGGTTCTGTCATTCGCTTCGATAGTAATGCATGCGTTATTCTAAACAATAACAGCGAGCAAGTAGTCGGTACGCGTATTTTTGGGCCGGTAACTCGTGAACTTCGTACAGAGAAGTTTATGAAAATTATCTCACTGGCACCTGAAGTACTCTAAGGAGCGGAACTATGGCAGCGAAAATCCGTCGTGATGACGAAGTTATCGTGCTGACTGGTAAAGATAAAGGTAAGCGCGGTAAAGTAAAACAGGTTATTTCTTCTGGTAAAGTTATCGTTGAAGGTATCAATCTGGTTAAAAAACATCAGAAGCCAGTTCCGGCTCTGAATCAACCAGGTGGCATCGTTGAAAAAGAAGCGGCAATTCACGTTTCTAACGTTGCAATCTTTAACGCGGCAACTGGTAAGGCTGACCGTGTAGGCTTTAGATTCGAAGACGGCAAAAAAGTCCGTTTCTTCAAATCTAACAGTGAAACTATCAAGTAATTTTTGGAGTATACGATGGCGAAACTGCATGATTACTATAAAGACGAAGTAACTAAAAAACTGATGGCTCAGTTTGGTTACAATTCTGTCATGCAAGTCCCTCGGGTCGAGAAGATCACCCTGAATATGGGTGTTGGTGAAGCGATTGCTGATAAAAAACTGCTGGACAATGCAGCAGCTGACTTGGCAGCAATCTCTGGTCAAAAACCATTGATCACCAAAGCACGCAAATCTGTTGCAGGCTTCAAAATCCGTCAGGGCTATCCAATCGGCTGTAAAGTAACCCTGCGTGGCGAACGCATGTGGGAGTTCCTTGAGCGACTGATTTCTATTGCTGTACCACGTATTCGTGACTTCCGTGGCTTGTCCGCTAAGTCATTTGATGGTCGCGGTAACTACAGCATGGGCGTACGTGAACAAATCATCTTCCCTGAAATCGATTACGATAAAGTGGATCGTGTGCGTGGTTTAGATATTACTATCACCACAACTGCGAAATCAGATGACGAAGGTCGCGCACTGTTAGCAGCGTTCAACTTCCCGTTCCGCAAGTAAGGCAGGGTACTCATGGCTAAGAAATCTATGAAAGCGCGTGATGTTAAGCGTGCTAAATTAGCTGAGAAGTTTTTCGCAAAACGCGTTGAACTGAAAGCTATCATCTCTGATGTAAACGCATCTGATGAAGATCGCTGGGACGCTGTTCTCAAGCTGCAAACACTGCCACGTGATTCAAGTCCTTCTCGTCAGCGTAACCGCTGCCGTCAAACTGGGCGTCCGCACGGTTTCCTGCGGAAATTTGGTCTGAGCCGTATTAAAGTCCGTGAAGCCGCTATGCGCGGTGAAATCCCGGGCCTTAAAAAGGCTAGTTGGTAATTGTCACCATATTGAATCACGGGAGTAAAGACAGATGAGCATGCAAGATCCCATCGCGGATATGCTGACCCGTATCCGTAACGGTCAGGCCGCGAACAAAGTTGCGGTCACCATGCCTTCCTCCAAGCTGAAAGTGGCGATTGCCAAAGTGCTGAAGGAAGAAGGTTATATTGAAGATTTTAAAATTGAAGGCGACACTAAGCCAGAATTGGAACTGACTCTGCGTTATTTCCAAGGTAAGGCTGTAGTAGAAAGCATTCAGCGTGTAAGCCGCCCAAGTCTGCGCATCTATAAGAAAAAAGATGAGCTGCCACAAGTTATGGCTGGCTTAGGTATCGCTGTTATTTCTACCTCTAAAGGTGTCATGACTGATCGTGCAGCTCGCCAAGCTGGTCTTGGTGGCGAGATTCTCTGCTACGTAGCTTAATTCGGGAGGAAAGAATGTCTCGTGTGGCAAAAGCACCCGTCGTCATTCCTGCCGGCGTAGAGGTAAAACTCAACGGTCAGGTTATTTCGATTAAGGGTAAAAACGGCGAGCTTACTCGTACTATCCATAATGCAGTTGAAGTTAAACATGAAGATGGCCGCTTAACTTTCGCACCGCGCGAAGGTTTCGCTGATGCTTGGGCACAGGCGGGTACTTCTCGTTCTCTGCTTAACTCAATGGTTATTGGTGTTACTGAAGGCTTCACTAAAAAACTTCAACTAGTCGGTGTTGGTTACCGTGCGGCAGTTAAAGGCAACGCTGTTAGCTTGTCTCTAGGTTTTTCGCATCCGGTTGAACACGCACTGCCAGCAGGCATTACTGCAGAATGCCCAACACAAACTGAAATCGTACTGAAAGGTGCGGATAAGCAAGTGATTGGTCAAGTCGCGGCAGAACTGCGTGCTTACCGTCGTCCTGAGCCTTACAAAGGCAAGGGTGTTCGTTACGCCGATGAAATCGTGCGTACTAAAGAGGCTAAGAAGAAGTAAGGTAACACTATGGATAAGAAAGCAGCTCGTATCCGTCGTGCGACCCGCGCACGCCGCAAGATCCAAGAGTTGGGTGCGACACGCCTGGTGGTACACCGTACTCCACGCCATATTTATGCGCAGGTTATCGCTCCAAACGGTTCTGAAACTTTGGTGGCCGCTTCTACTACAGAAAAAGCTATCAATGAGCAAGTGAAATTCACTGGAAACAAAGACGCAGCAGCAGTTGTTGGTAAAATTATTGCTGAACGCGCATTGGAAAAAGGCATCACTACTGTTGCTTTTGACCGTTCTGGTTTCCAATATCATGGTAGAGTCCAGGCACTGGCAGAAGCTGCCCGTGAAGCTGGCCTTCAGTTCTAAGGTAGAGGTGTAAGATGGCTCACATCGAGAAACAAGCTGGCGAACTGCAGGAAAAGCTGATCGCGGTAAACCGCGTAGCAAAAACCGTTAAAGGTGGCCGTATTTTCAGCTTTACAGCACTGACAGTAGTTGGTGATGGTAACGGTCGCGTTGGTTTTGGCTACGGCAAAGCGCGCGAAGTTCCGGCAGCAATCCAGAAAGCGATGGAAAAAGCCCGTCGCAGCATGAAAACCGTTGCTCTAAACAACGGCACTTTGTTCCACCCTGTGAAAGGTACACACACCGGTTCTCGCGTGTTTATGCAACCTGCTCACGAAGGTACTGGTATCATCGCCGGTGGTGCAATGCGTGCTGTTTTAGAAGTAGCTGGAGTTCGCAACGTACTGGCTAAAACCTATGGTTCCACAAACCCAATCAACGTGGTTCGTGCAACACTGGATGCTTTAGACAGCATGAAGTCTCCAGAAATGGTCGCAGCTAAGCGTGGAAAATCCGTCGAAGAAATTCTGGGGTAATCAGCCATGGCTAAGACTATTAAAATTACACAAGTTCGCAGTTCAATCGGTCGCCTGCCTAAGCATAAGGCAACTTTGATCGGTTTAGGTCTGCGTCGCATTGGTCATACAGTAGAACGTGAGGACACTCCTGCTGTTCGCGGTATGGTCAACTTGGTTTCCTACATGGTTAAAGTTGAGGAGTAAGAGATGCGTTTAAATACTCTGTCTCCGGCTGAAGGTGCCAAGCACGCGCCTAAGCGCTTAGGTCGTGGTATCGGTTCTGGTCTGGGTAAAACCGGCGGACGTGGTCACAAAGGTCAGAAATCTCGTTCTGGCGGTGGCGTACGTCGTGGTTTCGAAGGCGGCCAGATGCCTTTATACCGTCGTCTACCAAAATTTGGTTTTACTTCACGTAAAGCAATGATCACTGCAGAAGTTCGTCTGTCTGATTTTGCTGCTGTTGAAGGCGATGTTATTGATCTGAACGCACTAAAAGCCGCGAATGTTGTTGGCATCCAGATTGAATATGCGAAAGTTATTCTTTCTGGCGAAGTGAATCGTGCAGTAACTGTACGTGGCCTTCGTGTTACTAAAGGTGCTCGCGCTGCGATTGAAGCTGCCGGCGGTAAAATTGAGGAATAAGTGACAGATGGCTAAACAACCAGGATTAGATTTTCAAAGTGCCAAAGGTGGTGTTGGTGAGCTGAAACGCAGACTTTTGTTTGTTATAGGTGCACTGATTGTTTTCCGTATTGGTTCTTTTATTCCAATCCCTGGTATTGATGCCACTGTGCTTGCCAAATTGCTCGAACAGCAACAAGGCACCATCATTGATATGTTTAACATGTTCTCTGGTGGTGCTCTTAGCCGAGCTTCTATCTTTGCTTTGGGTATTATGCCGTATATTTCGGCATCTATTATTATCCAATTATTGTCAGTGGTTAACCCACGACTAGCAGAGATTAAGAAAGAAGGTGAAGCAGGTCGTCGGAAGATAAGCCAATATACTCGTTGGGGTACTTTGGTGTTAGCAATATTCCAATCTGTGGGTATTGCAATGGGTCTTCCGAATATGCCAGGGATGCAAGGGCTAGTTATTGATCCGGGTCTCCCGTTCTACTTCACGGCTGTTGTTAGCTTAGTTACAGGAACCATGTTCCTTATGTGGCTAGGTGAGCAGATAACGGAAAGAGGTATTGGTAACGGTATCTCAATCATTATCTTCGCTGGTATCGTTGCGGGTCTACCGCCGGCCATTGGCCATACTATCGAGCAAGCTCGGCAAGGCGATCTGCACTTCCTCCTGTTGCTGTTGGTTGCAGTGCTCGTATTCGCGGTAACTTTCTTTGTTGTATTCATGGAGCGTGGTCAACGTAGAATCGTTGTTAACTACGCGAAACGCCAACAAGGACGCCGTGTTTATGCGGCACAAAGCACACATTTACCATTAAAAGTGAATATGGCGGGTGTAATTCCTGCAATTTTTGCTTCCAGTATCATACTGTTCCCGGGTACAATAGCATCTTGGTTCGGTGATGGAACTGGCTGGGACTGGCTGACAACTCTTTCTATGTTCTTGCAGCCTGGTCAACCGTTCTATGTGTTGCTTTATGCTTCTGCGATCATCTTCTTCTGTTTCTTCTATACGGCGTTGGTTTTCAACCCAAGAGAAACAGCAGATAACCTGAAGAAGTCCGGTGCATTTGTACCAGGAATTCGTCCGGGAGAGCAAACGGCCAAGTACATTGATAAGGTAATGACTCGCCTGACTTTAGTCGGTGCACTTTATATTACCTTCATCTGCCTAATCCCGGAGTTCATGCGTGACGCAATGAAAGTACCTTTTTACTTTGGTGGTACTTCTCTATTAATCGTAGTTGTCGTTATCATGGACTTTATGGCTCAAGTGCAAACTCTAATGATGTCAAGTCAATATGAGTCTGCATTGAAGAAAGCAAATCTAAAAGGTAAGTAATCGCTTAGTGTGATTATGGTTTGCTTTAGAAGTTACGGAGAGTAAAAATGAAAGTTCGTGCTTCCGTCAAGAAATTATGCCGTAACTGTAAAATTATCCGTCGCAATGGTAGCGTTCGTGTAATTTGCAGTGTTGAGCCAAGACATAAACAACGTCAAGGTTAAGAAAAAGCATTTTTTTCTTGCAAAGTTGGGTTGAGCTGGCTAAATTAGCCAGCCAATCTTTTTTATCGAGATACATTATTGTTTGAGTATCCTGAAAACGGGCTTTTCAGCACAATAATGTATATTTTAACTTAGGAGTGCATAGTGGCCCGTATAGCAGGCATTAACATTCCTGATCATAAACATACCGTGATCGCTTTAACATCGATTTTCGGAATCGGCAAAACTCGTTCACAGGCTATCTGTGAAGCGACTGGAATTGCTGAAAATGTTAAGATCAGTGAGCTGTCTGAAGAACAAATCGACAAGCTGCGTGACGAAGTTGCCAAGTATGTGGTAGAAGGTGACTTACGTCGTGAAATTACCCTGAGCATCAAGCGTCTGATGGACCTTGGATGTTACCGTGGTTTACGTCATCGTCGTGGTCTACCTGTGCGCGGTCAGCGTACTAAGACTAACGCTCGTACCCGTAAGGGTCCGCGTAAGCCGATCAAGAAATAAGTCGGGGTATTGAATAATGGCAAAAGCACCAATTCGTGCACGTAAGCGTGTAAGAAAGCAAGTCTCAGACGGTGTGGCTCATATCCATGCTTCTTTCAACAACACAATCGTTACTATTACTGATCGTCAGGGTAACGCATTAGGTTGGGCAACTGCCGGTGGTTCCGGTTTCCGTGGTTCTCGCAAATCCACTCCGTTTGCAGCTCAGGTTGCAGCAGAGCGTTGCGCAGAAGCCGTGAAAGAATACGGTATCAAGAACCTGGAAGTTATGGTTAAGGGACCGGGTCCGGGTCGCGAATCAACAATTCGTGCTCTGAACGCCGCAGGTTTCCGCATCACAAATATTACTGATGTGACTCCTATCCCTCATAACGGTTGTCGCCCACCGAAAAAACGTCGCGTTTAATACGTTTCGTTTTTAGGACTGTTGGAGAAAGAAAATGGCTAGATATTTGGGTCCTAAGCTCAAGCTGAGCCGTCGCGAAGGAACAGACCTCTTCCTGAAGTCTGGTGTTCGCGCGATTGACACCAAGTGTAAATTAGAACAGGCACCTGGCCAGCACGGAGCGCGTAAACCGCGTCTGTCTGACTACGGTGTTCAGTTACGTGAAAAACAAAAAGTTCGTCGTATTTACGGTGTTCTGGAACGTCAATTCCGTAACTATTATAAAGAAGCAACACGTCTGAAAGGCAACACAGGTGAAAACCTGTTGACTCTGCTGGAAGGCCGTCTTGATAACGTCGTTTACCGTATGGGCTTTGGCGCAACTCGCGCAGAAGCACGTCAAATGGTTAGCCACAAAGCTATCATGGTAAATGGTCGAGTAGTTAATATCGCTTCTTATCAGGTTTCCCCGAATGACGTTATCAGCGTTCGTGAGAAAGCGAAAAAACAGTCTCGTATTAAGGCTGCTTTAGAGCTGGCTGAACAGCGTGAGAAGCCAACTTGGCTGGAAGTTGATGCTGCTAAAATGGAAGGTGTGTTCAAACGTATTCCTGAACGTACTGACCTGTCTGCGGACATTAACGAACACCTGATCGTCGAGCTTTACTCTAAGTAAAGCTTAGCACCAAAGAGAGGACACAATGCAGGGTTCTGTGACAGAGTTTCTAAAACCGCGCCTGGTAGATATCGAGCAAGTGAGTTCGACGCACGCCAAGGTGACCCTTGAGCCTTTAGAGCGTGGCTTCGGTCATACTCTTGGTAACGCACTGCGCCGTATTCTGCTTTCGTCTATGCCGGGTTGTGCGGTGACAGAGGTTGAGATTGATGGTGTACTGCATGAGTACAGCACCAAAGAAGGTGTACAGGAAGATATCCTGGAGATTCTCCTCAACCTGAAAGGGCTGGCGGTAAAAGTTCAGGGTAAAGATGAAGTTATTTTAACCTTGAATAAATCTGGCATTGGCCCTGTGACTGCAGCCGACATCGTCCATGATGGCGATGTCGAAATCGTCAAGCCGCAGCACGTTATCTGCCACCTGACTGACGAAAGCGCATCTATTAACATGCGAATTAAAGTTCAGCGTGGTCGTGGTTATGTGCCGGCTTCTGCCCGAGTACATTCGGAAGAAGATGAGCGCCCAATCGGTCGTCTGTTAGTCGATGCTTGCTATAGCCCTGTAGAGCGTATTGCCTACAATGTTGAAGCAGCTCGTGTTGAACAACGTACTGACTTGGATAAGTTAGTTATCGAAATGGAAACAAACGGTACAATCGATCCTGAAGAGGCGATTCGCCGTGCAGCGACTATTCTGGCTGAACAACTTGAAGCTTTTGTTGACTTACGTGATGTTCGTCAGCCTGAAGTTAAAGAAGAGAAACCAGAGTTCGATCCTATCTTATTGCGCCCAGTTGACGATCTGGAATTGACTGTCCGCTCTGCTAACTGCCTTAAAGCAGAAGCTATCCACTACATCGGTGATCTGGTTCAGCGTACAGAAGTTGAGTTGCTTAAAACGCCTAACCTTGGTAAGAAATCTCTTACTGAAATTAAGGACGTCTTGGCATCTCGTGGTCTTTCTCTGGGCATGCGCTTAGAAAATTGGCCACCAGCAAGTATTGCTGATGATTAAGATCACAGGTTAAGGTTTTACTGAGAAGGATAAGGTCATGCGCCATCGTAAGAGTGGTCGTCAATTGAACCGCAACAGCAGCCACCGCCAAGCTATGTTCCGTAACATGGCAGGTTCTTTAGTTCGTCATGAAATCATCAAGACGACTCTGCCTAAAGCGAAAGAACTGCGTCGCGTCGTTGAGCCGCTGATTACTCTTGCCAAGACCGACAGCGTAGCTAATCGTCGTCTGGCATTCGCCCGTACTCGTGATAACGAGATCGTGGCAAAATTGTTTAATGAATTGGGACCTCGCTTTGCAGCTCGTGCGGGCGGTTACACTCGTATTCTTAAGTGTGGCTTCCGTACTGGTGACAATGCTCCGATGGCTTACATCGAGCTTGTTGACCGTGCTGTTGAGTCTCAAGAAGCAGCAGCAGAGTAATCTGTCTGCTATCAAAAAAACCGGGTATATTTGCCCGGTTTTTTTGTACCTGCTATTCTATCCTTTCTCTAAGCTTCATTGACTTGATTTATTCTATTTTGACCCTATTTAGAGTGGAGTTCCCATGACTATGTATAAAATTGGGCAAATTGCGCGTCTCGCCGATGTCACACCAGACACGATTCGTTTTTATGAAAAACAAGGTTTGATGGGGCATAAACTGAGGACAGAAGGTGGCTATAGGTTGTATACTGAGCAGGATTTGCAACGGCTTCGGTTTATCCGTTATGCTAAGCAACTCGGCTTCACCTTAGAAGCTATCACTGAGTTATTATCAATACGTGTTGATCCTGAGCATCATACATGCCAAGAATCGAAGCAAATTGTTGATTTACGCTTGTTTGAAGTTGAAAAAAAGATACAAGAACTTATTATTATGCGTGATTCACTGAAAATGCTCAGCTCAGCTTGTTGTGGTGAAGAGCATGCGTCGACATATTGCTCGATAATGGAAATACTTGAGAAAGGCGCATCGAAAGTTTATTAATCGAAAATTTACTTTAAATTCATTTTTAAAAGAAGGTATATCATGAGTCGATATCAACATAAACGTGGTCAAATTAAAGATAATGCGATCGAAGCATTGTTACATGATCCGCTATTTAGACAAAGAGTAGAGAAAAACAAGAAAGGGAAAGGAAGTTATAACCGTAAAGCAAAACATGGTAAAGGTAATAACTGGGAGGCCAGTGGTAATCAGTTTTTTAACTTATTACCACTGGTTTTCTAGTATTACTTTTTATTTTGTTCTTTTAATAAATCACGAATTTCTGATAATAACACTTCTTCTTTACTTGGCGCCGGTGGTGCTTCAGGCTCTGCTTCTTTTTCACGACGAACTTTGTTCATTACTTTAATTGCCATAAAAATAGCAAATGCGACGATAACAAAGTCAAATACAGTCTGTATAAACATACCATAATTAAGAACTACAGCAGGAATATCCCCTTCGGCGGCTCTTAGTACGACGCTAAATTGTTTAAAGTCAACTCCACCAATTAATAGACCCAATGGCGGCATAATGACATCGGCGACTAATGAAGAAACAATTTTACCGAATGCAGCACCAATAATGATACCGACAGCCATATCGACAACATTGCCCTTCATCGCAAATTCGCGAAACTCTTTTAAAAAACTCATTCTACCCCCTAATTGAAAACTATTTGTGACAAAATAAATATTTAGTTAACAAATTATAGTATCTACTTTAATTAAGCTGCAAATAAGATTGTCGTTTTATTTTGATAATTATAAAAAGAAGGGACTTGGTTGGAATAATTTTTCAACATCAGGAACATATTTCTTATCGGTAATGAACATAATGACATGGTCTCCTTGTTCGATTATATGATAATCACTGGCAATAATGACTTCATCTTCTCTAACTAAAGCACCAATAATGGTTCCTGGCGGGAGTTTTATATCTGAAATCTTTTTACCAACAACTTTAGAGGTATTTTCATCGCCATGAGCAATTGCTTCAATTGCTTCAGCAACACCTCGTCTTAATGAAGAAACACTGACAATATCGGCTTTCCTAACATGACTTAATAATGCTGAAATCGTCGCCTGTTGCGGTGACACTGCAATATCAATAACACCACCTTGAACTAATTCAACATAAGCAGTTCTTTGAATGAGCACCATAGCTTTTTTGGCCCCCATTTTTTTCGCTAACATGGCTGACATTATGTTTGCTTCATCATCATTTGTTAGAGCAATAAAGACGTCCATCTGTTCAATATGCTCTTCTGTAAGTAACTCTTGGTCGGAAGCATCGCCATAAAATACAATTGTGTCATGCAGCAATTCAGCGAGTTCAGTTGCTCTCTGTTGATTTCGTTCGATAAGTTTTACACTGTAATCTTTTTCTAGCCTTTTCGCTAAACCAGCACCGACATTACCCCCACCCACGATCATGAGGCGTTTGTATGGTTTTTCTAAGCGCTGCAATTCACTCATCACTGCTCGAATGTGTTGAGTTGAAGCCACGAAAAAGACTTCATCACCAGCTTCGATGATTGTTGAACCTTGAGGCCGAATCGGACGATCTTGACGAAAAATGGCAACAACTCTGGCATCAATATGTGGCATGTGCTCGCGTAAACTGGAAAGGGCATTACCCACTAATGAACCACCATAGTAGGCTTTAACCGCAACAATACTGACTTTCCCTTCAGCAAAATTGACGACTTGGAGTGCACCAGGGTATTGGATTAATTTATAGATATAATCAATAACCAATTGTTCTGGGGAAATCAGGTAATCAATAGGGATTTGTTCAGGCAAAAATAACTTGTCTGCTTCACGGATATATTCAGTCGCCCTAATACGTGCAATTTTATTTGGTGTATTAAAAAGGCTATAGGCGATTTGGCACGCGATCATATTCGTTTCATCAGAATTGGTGACGGCAACCAACATGTCTGCATCTTCTGCCCCCGCATCACGTAGTACGCGTGGATGTGACCCATGGCCGTTTACAACTCGGAGATCAAATTGATCTTGCAATTGGCGCAAGCGATCAGCGTTAGTGTCAACGACAGTAATATCATTGTTTTCATCCACTAGATTCTCAGCGAGGGTTCCGCCAACTTGTCCAGCACCTAAAATAA
The DNA here is from genome assembly GCF_028477945.1 of Providencia sp. PROV261. Taxonomy (NCBI): domain Bacteria; kingdom Pseudomonadati; phylum Pseudomonadota; class Gammaproteobacteria; order Enterobacterales; family Morganellaceae; genus Providencia; species Providencia sp. PROV261. The sequence goes on from NZ_JAMPMC010000050.1 coordinate 18,590, forward strand.
TGATTTTCATTGAATATTCCTATCTCAGACAAGTTTTATTGGATTAGTTCTCTTGTTTGACCAAGCGCGCGTAAAAGAAGCCATCACCACCAGTTATACTAGGTAGTATCTGTAAGCCTGCTGTTGTGCCATCATTAAGAGAGGCTTCAGGGTGCTTAGCCAAGAAGTTTTTTATTTGTAAGCTATTCTCTTCAGGCATAATTGAACAGGTCGCATAGACAAGGGTACCGCCAACTTTTAGGTAAGGCCAAATTGATTCTAATATTTTAGCTTGAAGTTCGGTGAGTTCATTAATGTCAGAATCGCGCCTTAACCACTTTATATCAGGATGACGGCGGATAACGCCTGTTGCTGAGCATGGGGCATCAAGAAGAATACGATCAAACAGTTGCCCATTAGCCCACTCTTCTGGTTTTGTACCATCACCTTGAATGACCGCTGCTTGCTGTTGCAAACGTTGCAAGTTTTCTTTTACACGTTTAAGGCGGTGCTCATCAATATCAACAGCAACGACATGTGCTTTTGGTGCAAGCTCCAGTATATGAGTTGTTTTACCACCGGGTGCTGCACATAGATCAAGGATCGTTTCATGATTTTGTGGTTCAAGCAGTTCCGCACACCCTTGAGCAGAAACATCTTGCACAGTTGCCCAACCTTCTTCAAAGCCAGGAAGCCTTGTAACTGAAGTTGGCTCTGACAGTTTTATCGCGCAGGGGTGATGTGGATGCAATTCAGATGCAATCTCATTTTCTTCTAGGTATTTTTGATACTGTTCAGCAGTGTGATGTTGGGAATTAACCCTTAACCACATGGGAGGACGCTGGTTATTTGCATCAATAATCGTTTGCCACTTATCAGGGTAAGCATTTTGAAGGCGCTTTAAAAGCCAGCTCGGATGAAGGTATTGGCTACTATTATTAGTATTACGCTCTTCGAGTTGAGTTTGTTGCCGTTGGAATGATCGTAACACACCATTGATAAGCCCTTTTAATTGAGGGCGTTTTAGTGCAACTGCTCCATTGACCGTTTCCGCTAAAGCGGCATGAGGAGGAATACGTGTATAGAGGAGTTGATAAATCCCCACCATAATCAAGTAGTGCAATGTTCTCTGTTTACCTGTTAGTGGTTTCTCCATAAGCTGAGCAACAAACCATTCCAGTTTAGGTAAATAGCGTAGGACACCAAAGCAAATCTCTTGTAATAGAGACTTATCTTTTTCATTTATATTTTTTTGTAATTCAGGTAGTACCGTACTGAGAGACTGGCCACCATCAATGACTTGACCGATGGCTACCGCTGCGATGCTACGCAAGTTATATGTATTTTTCATAAGTGAAGGTGAGTCTATTCGTCACGAAATAAATTTGCCTGAATATATTATCAGGCAAATTTATTGGCTTTCTAATTAAGTTGCTGTCCAGGAGTGAACCATTCTCGGCGTGAGTTGAGGAGATCTTGCGCTCCCATGGCCTTTTTACCCGGTGGTTGTAACTGAGTGATATTGAGTTTTCCGTTACCTGTTGCAACGCATATGCCATTTTTATCAGCGCTGAGGATAGTGCCTGGTTGCTCATTATGGTTTTCGGCAATGACTTGTGCCTGCCATACCTTAATAAGCTGCTCTTGAACTGTAAAATAGCTCATTGGCCAAGGATTAAATGCCCTAATACAGCGCTCTATTTGTTCAGCGGATTGTTGCCAATCAATACGAGCTTCCTCTTTAGATAACTTTTCAGCGTAGTTTGCCAAAGAGTCATCTTGTTTTTCAGGCACACATTGCTGATTGGATATCAGTTCTAACGTATGGATCAATGCTTCTGGGCCAATCACTGCCAGTTTTTCATAAAGTGTTGCACTAGTATCTTCAGGCATAATTGGGCAACTTGCTTTATACAGCATATCCCCAGTATCTAACCCTTCATCCATTTGCATAATGGTTACGCCAGTTTCAGCATCACCAGCCCAAATTGAGCGTTGAATAGGTGCAGCACCGCGCCAGCGTGGTAGTAAAGAACCGTGTACATTCAGACAACCTAAACGCGGAATATCTAAAACGGCTTTTGGTAAAATAAACCCATAAGCAACAACAATCATCAAATCTGCGTTGTGATCTTTGATCCATTGATGATTATCTACATTTTTCAGCGTAGTAGGCTGAAAAACTGGAATTTGGTGTTCTTGTGCTAATACTTTGACAGGGCTTGGCGTCAGCTTTTTACCCCTCCCCGCGGGCTTATCTGGTGGTGTAAGAACACCGACAACCTGATGTTTAGTTTTAAGTAAAGCGGCTAAGTGCCCAGCCGCAAAATCAGGTGTACCTGCAAAGATAATTTTTAATGATTCCGACACGGTTATATTTCCCTGTATAAATCTGTCTAGTTAGCTGTTTTTGCTGCTTTAGCTCTCATTCTATCTAGTTTTTCAACCTTTTGTCGGATACGCTGGCGCTTTAATGGTGATAAGTAATCAACAAACAATTTACCAACAAGGTGATCCATTTCATGTTGAATACAGATAGCGAGTAAGCCATCGGCTTCAAGTTCAAAACTATCGCCATTATAGTCAAGGGCACGAACCTTAACATGCTCTGCTCTGGGGACAAAACCATGTTGTTCAGGAATAGAAAGACAACCTTCTTCAATACCCGTTTCACCTGATTTGTCTAATAATTCAGGGTTAATAAGAACAAGTCGTTGATCCCGCGTTTCCGAGACATCAATAACAATGATCCGCTGATGAATATCGACTTGAGTCGCAGCAAGACCGATACCTTCTTCTTCATACATCGTTTCGAACATATCATCGACGATCTGTTGAATTTCGGCATCAACTTTTTCTACTGGCTTAGCAATTGTGCGTAAGCGTTCGTCTGGGTAATGTAATACATTTAATACTGACATAAATTTTTTCGAGCAGCGTCCAAAAAAGTGAATAGGAATTAATGCCTATTCTAGACATTTATCAGTCATATTGACAGTATTGGTTACGATTTGTTCACAGATGAACCTTTACAATAAAGTCAGGAAGACGCCATGGATGTGCAAGAAATTTGGTTAAGAATGTCTCAGGTGAGCCGGCTATCACCACATAAGGCATTAAAAATTATTAATAAGCTAAGGATATTAGAACAAGTATGCTCTTCTGTTTTACAGGAGTGTGGGTTAAGTGAACTGCAGTGTTTACAGTTTCTACACGTGCCATCTGTAAAATTAGCTCAAACGCTTAAATGGCTAGAAAAGGAAGAAAATCAACTGATTACTTTTGTGATTCCTTGTACCCTTCCTTATTAAAGCATATATCTAATCCGCCACTCGTCTTGTTTGTAATAGGGCAAAGTGAGCTGATGGCGACAGCACAAATCGCAATAGTCGGTAGTCGGCAAGCGAGTGAGTATGGCCGTAAATGGGCGGATCGGTTTGCCAATAAATTTACTGACTATGGTTTTACAATTACTAGCGGGTTAGCATTTGGTATTGATGCTGCAAGTCATCGCGCGGCACTCGCAGCAAATGGGAAAACAGTTGCCGTTTTAGGGAGTGGATTAGCAAATATTTATCCTAGGCAGCATACTGCGCTGGCGGAGCAGATTAAACAAGAGGGGGTACTAATCTCTGAGTTTTTACCAAATGCGCCTCCGCTACCTAGGCAATTTCCTCGACGAAATCGAATTATTAGTGGCTTAAGTAAAGCGACAGTCGTGGTAGAGGCAGGGTTGAAAAGTGGCTCATTGATAACGGCTCGTTATGCCATTGAGCAAAATAGAGACCTTTTTACGATACCCGCACCACTTGGTAATTCAGCTTACAGTGGTAACCATTGGTTATTACAACAAGGAGCATATCTACTTGTTGAACCCGAAGATATCAAACACCATATAGAGGTTGGACTAAATTGGTTGCCAGTCGAGCCATTAGAAGAAGAAACGCTGAATGCTGAATTTAATCTGACAGAGAATAAAATATTGAGTATGGTTGAGTATCACCCTACACCTGCAGATGTGATTGCTGAGCGTGTACAACAGCCGATAACAGAAGTCATTGCCGTTTTGACGGAACTTGAGATAGACGGTGCTATCGCTTCTGTTACTGGTGGGTATATAAAATTAAGTTAGTTGGCTAAGAGAAAATCATGTCAAAGCAATTGCCTTTTGAAACAGAGAAAAATGAACATTGTCCTGAATGCGGTTCTTTGCTGGTCATTCGTAATGGTGCTCATGGGCCTTTTTTTGCTTGTTCTTCGTACCCTCAATGTCATTATCTCAAACCTATGCGTCCTTCGGCAGAAAGCCATGTAGTAAAAGTATTAGAAGGGCAAGCATGTCCACAATGCGGTCATGATTTGGTTTTGAAGCAAGGGCGATTTGGTATGTTTATTGGATGTAGTCACTACCCAGAGTGTGAGCATATTGAATTAATTGATAAGCCAGATGAAACGAAAGTTGCTTGCCCCCAGTGCCAGACAGGTCACCTATTACAACGTAAGTCTCGGTTTGGAAAAACATTTTATGCGTGTGATAGCTATCCGTCTTGCCAATTTATTCTCAATCATAAGCCTGTTTCGGGTGAATGTGAGTTTTGTCATTATCCATTACTTATGGAAAAAAGGGGTGCTCAAGGAGTAAGATTATTTTGTGCCAGTAAACGATGTGGTAAACCACAAAAAGAATAATGAGTTAAAAAGATGCAAAATAAAGCTACACCTGCAATTGAAAATATTATTGTTTCCCTGAACAAAGGGGAAGTTATCGCTTATCCCACTGAGGCCGTATTTGGATTAGGTTGTGATCCTGATAGTGAACAAGCGGTTAATAAGTTACTTGAGTTAAAACAACGTCCTTGGGAGAAAGGGCTAATTCTTATCGCAGACAATTATGAACAGCTGAAAGACTATGTGGACGATAGTCAGTTGACTGATGAACAAAAGCAAACGATGTTTGCAAGCTGGCCAGGGCCTGTGACTTGGGTTATCCCAGCCAAATCATCCACTCCGAAATGGTTAACTGGGCGTTTCGATACTTTGGCGGTAAGAGTAACAGATCATGGGTTAGTAAAAGAGCTCTGTCGCGAATACGGTAAGCCATTAGTATCTACAAGTGCGAATTTAAGCGGTCAGGAGCCATGTAGGACAACCAATGAAGTTCTAGAGCAGTTTAAGGGAAGTATCCCTGTGCTTGATGGAATGGTGGGGGGCCGTCAAAACCCATCAGAAATTCGGGATGCTAAAACAGGGCAACTTTATCGTAAAGGATAACTATTATATGGGTAAATATGCCGTTTTTGGTCATCCGATAGCGCATAGTAAATCGCCAATTATACACCAGATGTTTGCTGAACAGACGGGTATTGCGCTGGAATATGAACGTATTTTGGCACCACTAGATGGCTTTGAGCAGTCATTGTCTGCATTTTTTGCTCAGGGAGGGATGGGGGCGAATGTTACGCTACCTTTTAAGGAAAACGCATATCAAATGGTATCTGAGCTAACAGATAGAGCTCAATCGTGCGGTGCAGTAAATACCGTGATGAAACTGGATAGTCACCGGTTATTAGGTGATAACACGGATGGTGCTGGCCTTTTGCTAGATCTTCAACGGCTTAATTTTATTCATAGCAATAGCAAAGTATTAATTATTGGTGCTGGTGGTGCAACGAGGGGGGCTTTATTACCTCTCTTAGAATTTGGGTGCGAAATTACGCTAACGAATAGGACTTTTTCTAAAGCAGAAACATTAGTAAATCAATTTGTTAGCTTTGGAAAAATAAAAGCACAGCCGATCGAACAGATCAAAACAGCCTGTTTCGATCTCATCATTAATGCGACTTCATCTGGAGTGAGTGGCGAGATCCCCGCAATTGATCCCGCTGTATTTTCTGCGCGGGTGGCATGTTATGACATGTTTTATCAACATGGTTTAACACCATTTCTATCGTTCGCGAGTTCTCATCAGGTAAATCGCCTTGCCGATGGTTTAGGTATGTTAGTTGGGCAAGCCGCTTTCGCTTTTAAATTATGGCATGGAGTACTTCCAGATATAGAGCCAGTTCTTCTTGTATTACAAAAGGAACTGAAAAAGTGAATCAAGCTATTCAATTTCCAGATAGAGAAGAGTGGAATGCTGCTACAAGAAAAGTCCATTTTCCGGTATTAATTAGTGGAATGTTAGCTGAATGTGTAATATCAGACTCGTTGCTTTATCGGCGGTATGGAGAAGGGGCTGAGCCATTAGTGCTGTTCCAAAATAACCGTTGGGATATAGAAGAAGAGTTTGAGGCCTTGATAGCTCAAGGCCCTCAGGAAGATGATAGTGTTTATTCTTTACCAGAAGATAAATAATCATTCTTCCATTGAACGTAGTTATTCGCTGAATAACGTAGATGTTCTAATTCAGCTTCCGTTAGTTTACGGGCAGCTTTAGCTGGGCTACCAACATAAAGGTAGCCACTTTCCAGTTTTTTGCCTTGGGTGACGAGGCTATTTGCGCCTATAACTACGTCGCTAGCGATTATTGCTCCATCAAGAATAATAGAACCCATACCGACTAATACGCGATCCCCGATTGTGCAACCATGAAGCATCACTTTATGTCCGACGGTGACATCTTCGCCAATAATTAGAGGGTTGCCTTCTGGGTTATGTTTTGATTTGTGTGTTACGTGTAAGACGGAACCATCTTGTATATTAGTGCGAGCACCAATTTCAATGTAGTTCACATCACCACGTAATACGGATAAAGGCCAAATACTGACATCATCAGCTAAACGAACATCGCCGATCACAACAGCTGAAGGATCGATAAAAACGTTAGAGCCAGTGGTGGGATAAATATCGAGATAAGGTCTTAAGTGTTTGTTCATAAAGATGACCATAGTTGATAATTAGTGGTATTAAATAGAATAGTCGATATCTATTCATATTATGAAGAAGAGTATCCTTCAAAAAAGAGGGTATTTGTTGTTTGTTTTATAGTCACAATGCTAGAAAAAAAAACATAGTGATGATTTTATCTTCAAACAGTACTTTTTTTCAAAAAAAGGG
>NZ_JAMPMC010000051.1:0-25043 GCF_028477945.1 Providencia sp. PROV261
TTTAGCTAAACAAATCATAAATTTAATTTTATATCAATATGAGAGAAATATCATGAAAGAATTAACATTGAAAGAAGTTAAATTAGTATCTGGCGGCACTTTTAATCTCTGCAAGCCACCTGTTACAACTACACCAAAAGTTAGTGTTCAACCCTCTGTTCCAGCTCCAGCCCCAACTCCAGTGGTAAAAGGGGTAACAGTAACCACCACTGTCATTAAAGATTCCTATAATTTTAATGCTATTGGTAACAATGGCAGTACTTTTAACGTTACTTACTAAGTATTAGTTATTAAGTATTAAATACTAATAGAGCGGCTATATCAGTCGCTCTATTTTAAATAGAGGGTGATTATGAATGGTATATTTAGAGAAGAAGCATTAGAGTATAAAAAAAGTCGATGGACAGGTAAAGCTCTAATTATCTCAAAAATCCCATTGTTATTTTATATTGTAATATCAGTTTTTTTTATTTCTATAGCATTATTTATGTTTTTGTTCCTAGATATTACTAGGAAAGAAACGGTTATTGGTGAGGTAATATCAAAGAAACAACCTGTAAATATATCCGTAACGCAACAAAGTATTGTTATTAAAAAATTTGTTAATGTCGGTGATTATGTAAAAAAAGGACAAAAAATATATCAACTAGATATTAGCAAGGTAACAAAAAATGGGAATCTAGGTGTTAACACAGTTAACTCCATTAATTATCAAGTGGAAAAAATTGATGATATAATTAAAAAGACAATAGATAGCAAAGAAATGACAAAAAAGAATATAGAAACACAAATAAATTTATATAAGAAGTCTAATATTCAAAATAAAGACATGGAACTCGCTATTTTAAAAAGTCTCAATGAAGCTAAATTGAGTTTAGATAATTATAGGATTTATTTGAAAAAAGGAATGATTAATAAAGAACAATTAACAAATCAAAGTAACATATTTTATCAGCAGCAAGTGGCTTATCAGGGTATAAGAAACCAAATAAATCAAGACTCTTTAATGATATCAAACTTAGAAAATGACTTAAAGATAAAGATGGCTGACTTTGATACTCAAATATATAAGTATGAATCTCAAAAAATAGATCTTCAAAAGCAGTTATCTGAAGCAAATGCAAATAATACTTTATTTATTCTGTCACCAATTGATGGTTTTATTGATACTTTAAATGTTAATGAGGGGCAGCTTATTGACCCTGGAGAAAATATCATAAAAATAATTAGAAGCGATGAATCAGGGTATCAATTGATTTTATGGGTTCCAAGTAGTAGCGTCCCCTATTTAAATGTAAAGGACAAAATAAAAATACGCTATGACTCTTTTCCTTACCAAAAATTTGGACAGTTTTCAGGAAGTATATCTATGATATCAAAATTACCCATTTCAAAAAATGAAATGTTATTATATTCCAGCTCACCAGTAAATTTACAAAGCTCTTTTAATACATCTTTTTACAAAGTAATAGTTGAATTAGATAATCAAAGCATAAAATATAAAAATAAAACATTGTATTTATCCAACGGTTTAAAGGCTGAAGCTATATTATTTTTAGAAAAACGGCCTCTTTATCAATGGGTGACATCATCGTATTATGACTCTAGCATTTCTGAAGGTAAATAGCATGGTAGATATTAATTTTGTTTTAGATAGATTAGATCTTAAATTCAAACGAAGAATACCTAATATTATTCAATCTGAATCATCAGAGTGTGGCTTGGCCTGTATAGCCATGATCTGCAGATACTATGGAATGGAAATAGATTTGGTTAATCTAAGAAGAGAATTTGGGATTTCATCTCAAGGAGCAACACTTCAAAGCTTAATTGAAGCTTTGATAAATTTAAATTTAAAAACAAGAGCATTATCAATTGATATTGATGAATTAAACTTAATGAAGAAACCCTGTATACTGCATTGGAATATGAATCATTTTGTTGTATTAATCGCAATTAGGAATAACAAATTCATTATTCAAGATCCAGCGATAGGTAAAAGAACAATCAATATTAATGAGTTTTCAAATAGTTTTTCCGGTGTAGCCATGGAAGTGTGGCCTGACAGTAACTTTAAGAAAGTAAAAAAGATTTCCAGGTTAAATATAAGGACATTGTTAAACAACATAACGAACTTTCCTTCATCACTATTAAAAGTATTGTGCTTATCATTTTTAATTGAGGGACTAAATATTGCATTTCCTATAGGAACCCAGTTAATTATGGACCATGTTGTAATATCTAGTGACTATAGCCTACTGACACTAGTGATACTTGGTTTGTTTGTTTTCACATTGCTCAATGCTGCGTTGAGATTTGTTCGGGCATGGGTTTCTTTATTTATAGATACATTGGTCAATGTTCAATGGAAAATAAGCTTTTTTGATTACTTAATGAAATTGCCCCTTGACTTTTTCGAAAAAAGAAAAGTTGGGGATATCCAGTCACGATTAGAATCATTAGATTCATTACGTAATACTCTAATAAACAATATTATTAATGGAATAGTTGATGGAGTAATGGTCATAGGGCTTTTTATAATGATGACCTTGTATGGCTCAAAGCTAGTCTTAATTGTTATGGGATTTACCCTATTATACATTGCACTAAGAGTTTTAATGTATAATAAATATATTAGATACGCTGAAGAATATATTGTTAAGAGTGCAGAAGCGAATTCCCATTTTACAGAGACAATTTATGGTATTGCCTCTATAAAATCATTAGGTCTAAGTCTATCCAGATCAAAGAATTGGTTAAACTTAAATATTGAAGCCATTAATTCGAATATTAAAAATACAAAACTAAGCATGTTTTTTTATGGGGCGAACTCACTAATATCATCTATAGATCATATCATTATCTTATGGATTGGTTCACTAATGGTAATGGATAACTTAATATCATTAGGGATGTTTGTTGCTTTTAATATTTATCGAAGTCAGTTTTCAGAGAGAGCTGCGAACTTAATAAATATGCTATTGGAAATAAAGATGCTAACTCTTCACTGTGATAGAGTATCAGATGTAATTTTTACAGATACTGAAAATTACCAGCCCAAAAACGCGTTGATTTTACCCAATAAAAGCATGGATATCCGCATTGATAAGATATCATTTAAGTATGATGTTCACTCAATGGAAATTTTCTCTAATTTAAGTTTTTCAGTAAAGGCTGGTGAGAGTGTGGCCATTGTAGGCCCTTCCGGTATGGGGAAAACAACTTTAATGAAGGTTATGTCTGGATTGCTAAGCCCTACAAGTGGAAATATTTATATAAACGATATAAATGTAGATACGATAGGATTAAATAATTATAGAGACAGAATAGCATGTGTTTTGCAAGATGATAAGCTATTTTCTGGCACTATAGCAGAAAACATATCCAGTTTTGAGAGTGTTAAAGATGATAAAAGAATAGTTGAATGCGCTATTTTATCTAATATACATGAAGAAATCATGAAAATGCCGATGGGATATGAAACGATGTTAAGCGAATTAGGTGGTAGTTTATCTGGAGGACAAAAGCAAAGACTAATGATAGCTAGAGCATTATATAAACAACCGAGCATATTATTTTTAGATGAGGCGACAAGTCATTTAGATTTAAAAAATGAAGCTTATATCAATCAATCTATCTCATCATTAAAAATAACTAGAATTATAATTGCTCATCGGGAATCAACAATCGCTAGTGTAGATCGGGTACTTAACCCCTGGGAGGCTATAGCAAAGTTAGAAAGAAGGAGTCAAAGAGACGTTTCGAAAATTAATGATTGATTTTATCCGTTGAAAGGGAGAGATAGCGTCTCAAAAAATCTCATAACTGCGTTATTAGTTATGATGATTAATTAATCGAATATAATCTTCATTGGGTTGAAAAATGAGCTCTAGCTATGATTTTCTAGAATATTATTGATATGAATTGTTATCTACATGATTGATAAACATGGCAATTTATCACCAATAATAGGCTTAATGACTGACTTTTATTTTCAGCTCATCCAGTGGCAATTTTTTATCAAAAAACCGAATATTTAAAAAATGAAAATTTGTATTATTGGCCCTTCAGGGGCAGGAAAAACAACGGTAGCAACTCAATTAGCAAAAGAACTTTCTTTGCCAGTGTATGAATTTGATGCTATTTATTGGGATATGACAGGAAATGAATACCGTAAAAACTCAGAAGAATTCATTAAATCTCAGATTGAAATGATTTTAAGTACTGATAGATGGATTATTGAGGGAGCGTATGATAAGCGTCTTTACCCTTTTCTTCTCGAATGTTCCATTATTTTTAGGATGAATGTGCCTTATTACTTACGTGCTATTCGTTTAGCCAACCGATTTTTAATCAGTACAATTATGCGAAAAAAGCCTAAAGAAACCCTCTTAAATACAGTTGAGTTATTGCGTTTTTCGAAAAAATATGATCAACGTTTAAATGAGTTTTTAGCTTCACACAATGCGTTATCTTCTAAGGTCATCCCTATCAAGAATATTTCTTTATGTAGGAAAATTTTAAAAAGTGAGCTATAAAATTCATTATATTATAAATTATGTAGTATGGTTTGCTTGATTAACTGAGTTTAGCTTAAATTAAAAGCCAAACCTGCCAATTTTTTATCGAAATTGTTGGTTTCAATATATTGATATGTAATACCATCGTATCAGTTAAAAATGTTCTCTTTTTTAAAGAAGCATATGAAATCTACTTTATCTGGAAGCTCTGTAGCGCCTATCCTTGTTTGTTGTTACGAGTTGTGTTTATGGTTAATTGGCTGACTTAAGGTAACTTGATTTATATTACTGTGCGTTTATTTGTTTAAGTTTAGCTTCAACAAATTGCCGTAAACGACTATTTGCTTTTGTAGCAATGTCACCTCTTTTTCTGCATCAGATTTATTATTTTTATTGCTACAGTGCCAATATGCACTCTAAAGCTGTTTTGACTGTATTCTTTTTAGTCCGGAAACTAATCTCATACCATTGGGATTTACTGGGAGATATAAATTCATTAATGGCCATTTTTTCAGTTTTTATGGCACATAATGCCCATATAGTTTGTAGTAGAGACCAGAGAATTGCGAAGCTAGCGAGAACCGATACAAGCTGAATATAAATGTTATCGACAACTAATGTTTGTTTAAAAATCAGCCCAATAAAGAAAATTTGAATAAATAGCTTAATAGATAATGCTTTGAAAATAAAACTAACTCCCTGATTTTTAATCGCAAAATAGGGATTTTTCAAGTGTTGACGTTGCTCTTGAACTGGGATCCCTCTTATATAAACCATCCATGTTGACGTCTCACTATTTCTAAGGACAAGGCCTTTTTCTTTTAATCCGTGAATTTTAATAGAGAGCAATACAGCCCAAATTAACCCTAAGAATATTAGGTATAAAATAAAGCCAGTCACGTTATAAAAAGAAATGACTAACGCAATAATAATCAACAAAGTTAATTTACTTGAGTACAGCCAAAATGGTGCAACTTGATAGTTCATTTGATATCATCCTAATGTCGAATTACTTTCTTGGCCTGATTTTTTATTCATCACTAGTTATAACTAAGAATATTCATTAATGCATCACTTTATGAATATTTTATGTTGTTAGCACAAGCATTGTGCGGATGCGCTCTATTTTCTCTATCATGACAAGAAGATTTTTGTAGGTTAGAGTTACAAGCGCTAGAATAGCCACATAATATGAAGCAATAATAAAATGACAGGGGAAAATATGATCATATTAGTCACAGGAGCAACTTCAGGTTTTGGCGAAGCAATTACGCGTCGCTTTATTCAGCAAGGAGCAACCGTTATTGGAACGGGTCGTCGTACAGAGCGACTAACAGCATTACAAAAAGAATTAGGCTCGCACTTTCACCCTATTACTCTTGATGTAAGAGACCGGAAAGCAATTCAAAATGCCATTGCAGGATTACCAACAGCACTAAAAAATATTGATGTTTTAGTGAATAATGCGGGCTTAGCGCTAGGTATAGAACCCGCATTCGAGGCTAACCCTGACGATTGGGCAACAATGATTGATACGAATACGAAAGGTTTAGTCAATATGACCTACGAAGTATTGCAAACTATGGTTGCCAATAATCATGGTCATATTATTAATATCGGCTCAACAGCGGCTAACTGGCCATATAAAGGTGGTAATGTTTATGGCGCCACTAAGGCGTTTGTTAAGCAATTCTCATTAGGACTACGGGCTGACCTCCAAGGCAAAAAAGTCCGAGTAACTGATATCGAACCTGGATTAGTTGGCGGAACAGAATTCTCTAATGTTCGTCTTAAAGGTGATGATGATAAAGCAGCGAATATCTATAAAGGCGCGGATGCACTTACACCTGAAGATATTGCTGAAACGGTTTACTGGGTAGCGACATTGCCTGCTCGTATGAACGTCAATACACTTGAATTGATGCCTGTTTGTCAAACCTTTGCTGGTTTAACTGTTTATAAAGAGGCGTGATTTTTCGTACTTTTCTAAAGGAATTTGCGCTATATTTGTGTTTATATTGTCGAATAGAACTAACTTTGTAAGGAATTATAATGAGCTCATCACTAAAGTTTGTTAAGCAAGGTCTAGCGGCGGTAGTGTTTTGCCTTCCTTTGTTGGGGCTTTCTTCAGCAGCGCATGCAGGGAATGTTAACTGCTCAGCAGGAAGCACTTGTGTTACATCGGGAAATGTTGATAGTGTTTTGACAAAAGAGCAGGCACGCCAAGAAAAGGAACAGTGGGATCAAACACGGAGTTTACGTACAAAAGTAAATTCCCGTACTGAAAAAGAGTTTGATAAGGTTGACGCTGCATTTGATGCAAAAGATGCCTGCGAGAAAAGTCTTAATTTAAATGCTTATTGGGAGCCGAATACACAACGCTGCCTAGATGTAAATACAGGACGCCCATTAGCTCGCCCATAACTCATTAAACCCATTAAGGAGTTATTATGAAGAAAAGACTTATATTTCCAGCTCTATGCTTACTCGTTGCTCCAGTGTTAGCACAAGCATCATGTGAAAGTGTTATTGAAGAAATTAAGCAGAAAATTATTAACAATGGCGTTCCTGCCGATAATTTTAGCTTAGTTGCTGTTCCAAATGATGAGGCTGAACAAGCGCAAGGGCAAGTTGTTGGCCATTGCCAAAATGAAACATATAAGATCATTTATACTCGTCATTAATCAATAAAACTCAGGGCGCTATTATCAGCGCCCTTTTCAATCATCCTCGATAAGCTATGCATATTCGCACATAAATGCTTTGATCTTATCTTGATCTAAATAGTGACATAGCGTTTTTTCTTCCGGTCGTAATAAATACGGAATTTCGCCTAACAACGGTGCCTTTAAGTGTTTTTGTAAGCGATTAATGATCTGGGCATAATGTGCCAACCCTGGATTGATACGGTTTGCTATCCAACCGATAAGCGGCAAACCATCGGCACGTATTGCATCTGCAGTCAGTAATGTATGGTTTACACAGCCATGCTGGATGCCAACGACAAGTATAACGCCGACTTTTTGTCCTTTTAGCCAATCAGTATAAAATGTGTTGTCATCCAATAAATAGCGCCATCCCCCATTACCTTCGATAACAACGGTGTCGCATTGGCTATTTAAGTTTTCTAGTCCTTGTTTAATCTTATTGAAATCAATACAGTTTTCTTGGCTGTAATTATCTTTGATTTTAATTGGATTAACATCATCGTAGGATACAAGTTGTTGTGACGCCCCATGTATTAACAAAGCATCTTTATTCCGCATACCTTCCGGTGTATCAATACACTTATCAGCGATAGGCTTATAGCCTACAGCTTTAATTCCTTGGCCATTAAGAGCCTGCAGTATTGCTAACGTGGAGACTGTCTTCCCGACATCCGTATCTGTCCCGGTAACAAATAGATTCATCATAGTTATTTTCTATCCTGAAGTGACAGACGACTGCATGCATGTTGCAGTGAAAAATGATATGGAATCAGTTTATGGGAATGGGTAACTCTTAAGTTTGCGTTAGCTCAATTTTCTGTTTAATAGCAAAAATTTTATTAACTACTGTTAACCTTGCAGTAACTGAAGTAATAAAGAACCATCATATAATGCTTGTTGAACTAATGCAGTTTCACTCTCTTTTTTAGTAACTTCAGATTGTTCAATGCGTAATTCACCACGATATAGAGGAATAGACTGCGAATGGCAATATTGATGTAAAAGTGAATAAAATACAGAGGAAATCCGATTTAGCGGAGAATTGATTAAAATTAATTCGGTGCCGAAGATATTAATGAGTTGACCGAGCTGTTTGGCAAGTATTTGCGCTATATCATTGAGTACATGTAAACAGAGTGGATCTTGGTCTTCCACAGCTAAACAAAAACTATCGATAGTCATGTCATGATTGAAAAATGAGGATGATGGGTATAAATGTTGTAATTCCACGGCATGTTTTAAGATAGCCGGAATAGCGATTGCCCCTTCTAAGCAACCAATACCACCACAATAACAAGTTTCCCCCGTGTTTTGTGTTTGTACATGCCCAAAATGTATCGCTCGTCGCGTATGACTATCTAATGCAATGCCGTTATTGATAATTGCAGCGCTAACAACACAATCAATTTGTAAATAAATGATGTTTTTTGCTGTTCTTTTTTCGTACAAAGAAAAATAATCGGCTAATGCTAACGCATTAACATAAGGCTGTATATAAGTCGGTAGCCCAGTTTGTTCCGTTAAAAAATGACCAAGTGGTAAATTATCAATGTCGTAATAAGGCAAAGCATAAATTACACCAGAGAAAGGCTCCACCAAACCATCTAAAACAATACTAATGGCCGTAACACGCTCTAAATGGCGTGAATATGTCGCAAAAAAATGGCTAATTAATGATGAGAGCGTATTGGAAAATTGCTCATTACCTTTAACGTCAAATGGATAGTCTTGCTCTACGATAGTTTGTGTATTGATCTCTTTTAATGAAAGGCTAATAGAGTTACAGGCAAGGCGGATAGATAAAAACTGCCACCCTTCACTTTCAATGACTAATCCAATCGCGGGCCTACCTCGCAAGCCGAGAACGGGAAACTCAATTTCTTTAACTAAATGGGCATCAATGAGCTCGCGCGTAATTTTTGTGATACTTGCGGGTGCCAATTGTGATTGTTTAGATAATGCAATCCGAGAAATTGGCCCATATTGATCAATCACACGGTAGACAATACCTGTGTTTAGTTGTTTGATTTGATCAATATGACCCGTTTGGTTTTCCATAATTCAGTGTTAAATCCCGTTATAAAGCAGTCAGTTATTATGCGTAATATAGAATGCAATTACTCCGACATACATGTTATTTGTGATTTGAATCACGTTATTTAGCCAACAATATTTTCAATCAGTAATTCCGTTAATTTTTTTGCAGCAGCAGGCAATGCTCTACGCGTATTGTAGACTAACCAGACTTCCGATGCGGCTTCAATATTTGAAAATCTGATGTATTTTACACCGTCAATTTTCATACGGGTAAAAGATTCTGTGATAATCGAAATTCCCATACCTGCAGAGACTAAACCTAATATTGTCATTGCTTCCCCTGCCTCTTGAGATATTTTGGGTGTCACGCCAGCGGAAGTAAGCAGATTATGGATCTCATCATAGAGAGCTGTACCTACCTCTCGTTCGAAAAATACTAATGGATACTCCGCCAATAGATGAATGTCGACACCTGTTTTTTCATATTTTAATAAGGGATGACCTTCATACACAGCAACCATAAACGGCTCTTTAAATAGAAGTTGGTAGTTTAGCTGCTCAGGGAGTTCGGTATTACGCATGATCCCAATATCAATACGCCCTGTAAGTAAGGGGGCAAGTTGCTGTTTTGTATTCATCTGATGCATATGGATAGCCACTTCGGGATATGATTCACGATACTGACGTAAGCTCATGGTCACTTTATTCATAAACGGCGTCGTTGATGTAAAACCAATAGAAAGTTCCCCTAATTCCCCTTTTTCCATCCGTGCTGCTTTTGTAGCCGCTGCATCGACCTGGGCTAAAATTTGATAAGCCTCTTTGAGAAACATATTACCAGCAGGGGTTAATGAAACATTTCTATTGTTTCGTTCAAGTAATTTTGCGTTTATCTGTTCTTCAAGTGATTGAATTTGCTGACTCAATGGTGGCTGAGAAATGTGCAATCGATCCGCAGCTCGCCCAAAATGTAACTCTTCTGCAACAGCAATAAAATACCGTAAGTGTCTTAATTCAATAGCCATTTTTTATTTGATATGTTTAAAGTATTATTGGTAATAATTAATATATTAGACAAAATAGTCTGAGATTTCTATTCTTTGATCGAAATCAATTGGGTTGTTATGGCAAGGAATTCTTTATGGAAAATTCATCAAATAGTCTTACGACTGAAAATACGGCTAACGGAACGCTAGATAACTCAAGCCCCCATAACTTACCGAAGAAACATTATATTCAACGTGATGATGCGTTGTATTTACGCGTCACTCTTTCTTTTTTCACTGTCGGTTTAGCAACGTTTGCGTTGCTCTATTTTGTACAGCCTATTTTGCCAATGTTGTCAGAGGATTTTAATGTTTCTCCCGCAACGGCTAGTCTTTCCTTATCATTAAGTACCGGCTTGATGGCGCTAGGGCTGCTTATTACGGGGCCAATATCAGATGCAATTGGGCGAAAAAATGTGATGGTAGTAGCGTTAACAAGCGCCGCACTATTTACTTTGTTGAGTGCTTTTATGCAAAGTTGGCAAGGTATTTTAATTGCAAGAGCACTTGTGGGTTTATCTCTAAGTGGCGTCGCAGCGGTTGCCATGACCTATCTCAGTGAAGAAATTCACCCGAGTTATGTCGCATTATCAATGGGCCTCTATATTAGTGGTAACTCTATCGGTGGAATGAGTGGCCGTCTTGTTACAGGGGTGATTGCTGATTTCTATTCATGGCGCGTTGCTGTAATACTATTAGGGGCACTCGCTTTAATTGCCGCGATCAGCTTTTGGCGCCTATTACCACCATCACAACATTTTCGAGCAAGCTCTTTAAAACCAAAAAGTTTATGGGTCAATCTGCGTCTTCATTTTCGAGACAAAGGTCTACCATGGCTGTTTATTGAAGGCTTTGTTTTGATGGGCGGGTTTGTCACTATGTATAACTATATTGGTTATCGTTTACTGGAAGCTCCCTATCATTTCAGTCAGGCAACAGTAGGTATGCTATCAATAATTTATTTAACAGGAACTTATAGCGCATCTAAATCGGGAAGCTTAACTAACAAGTTTGGGTTAGGTAAAGTTTTAATCGCTGCTTTAGTTTTAATGTTAGCGGGTATATTGTTAACACTCTTTTCTAGTTTTTGGATCATTCTGTTTGGCATGACGGTGCTAACAACGGGCTTCTTTGCTGCCCACTCGGTCGCAAGTAGTTGGGTTGGTCATCGTGCTAAACGAGCAAGAGGTCAAGCATCTTCACTTTACCTATTCAGTTATTATGCAGGCTCAAGTATAGCAGGGACTGTAGGCGGGATCTTTTGGTTTCAGTTTGGTTGGTCTGGTGTAGCTTGGTTTATTGCAGGATTACTCATCATTGGTATGTTAATCGCTTACAAGTTGAAAGTTAGCTGTTAGGGTTTGGTAATACTTACCAAATGATGGAATTTATTTTGCACTTTTGTTTAAGTGAAAATGTTGTCCTCAACAATTATGAGGACAACAAATGAAAAAACGACTTTTATTACTTCCCTTCTTATTCTGCTTTTCTGCTATCGCATTGGGACATGGTTATGTAGAAGAGCCTAAAAGCCGAGCCTTTTTGTGTAAAAAAAATCTAAATAGCAATTGTGGTGCAATACAATACGAGCCGCAATCGCTAGAAGGTCCTAAAGGTTTTCCCCTTTCAGGGCCACAAGATGGACAGATTGCAAGTGCAGGTATTCCCCGTTTTGCTGCTTTGGATGAACAAACGTCAGCTCGATGGGTAAAAAATATTATCACAGAGCCTCAGCAAACCTTTAAATGGTATTTAACAGCAAGGCATGCGACAGCTAATTGGCAATACTTTATTACTAAGCCTGACTGGAACCCCAACTTACCAATAACGCGTGAACAATTAATCTTAATACCCTTTTGTCAATATGCTACCCCTTCACGACCAGAAACCATTGTTGAGCACCAATGCGTATTGCCAAAAGAAAATCGTGGATACCAAATAGTACTTGCTGTATGGAGTATCGCTGACACTGAGAATGCTTTTTATCAGGTGATTGATCTCGATATCAAATAAAACATATGCAATAAAGGGGGATGTCGCCTCTCCCTTTTCTTCCTAGTTAACTTATTTATTTGCACAATGCTTGATGTTTGTTATGATTAATTCAAATACAGTATGTTGTAACTAATTAGGAATGTTGCATAATGAATAATGCCAAATATGACCTTATTGAAGGCTTTAACCGGTTAGAAAGTAAAATAACGGAACTTAGCCAATTGATTGCTGAGCAACCTTCTATCTCTGCGACCGTTTTTCGTCTTCCGGATGTCATGAAAGGAGAAGAAAATAATGAGATTAAACAAATCGATGTTGAAAAAATAACAGGTAAACTCGCCATCCAACATGCTATCGAACATTATAACCTATTATTTATTCATGATAAATCAGAACTCACCAGTAATAAATCAGCCGTTAGGTTACCTGGCGCGATCTGTATTGATATCCCCTATTCTACTTATCAAACTTTTCGGGTCTTGCTAGATGAGATCAATGAATTAAAAATACAGATAAAACAAATAGTCACTCAAAAATCAGGGGTTGATGAATCGCAACGTTTTGAATTTATTCATGATACACTGCATGGTTTACTGACATTAAATACCTATCGAACTCTAACCTACCTTACTGATATCGATACCATAAGGTTTGGTTGGGCAAATAAAAAAGTCATAAATAAAATGACAAAAGAACAGGTGTTGAGCAAGCTGCAAGGCTCATTGGAAAGTGGGCGCCAACCATTGGGAGTTGCAAAGGAAGAGTGGTTGAAACAATTAGAGCAAGAAATTCTATTGATCAGCCAATTAAATAATGACGTAGTACTTAAAACACAACGCCCCGTTAAAGTGCAACCTATTGCTCGTGTTTGGGATAGCACCCAACAAAAACAAACTCAGTTCGCTTGTGCCAACCCTTTGCTCATTTTTGCGGTTGAAAAATCACTGACTGATATTGTCATAGGTAACCTACCCGATTACCATGTTGATAACATTGCGATCCGTAATCGACCAAGGTCTAAGCCTGTTGAGCTACTGATACCCCGCTTAAATTTATATATGGAAATATAAAAAAACACCTGCCATTGATGAGCAGGTGTTTAAATATTCAGTTAATAAATTAACTGATTAGCTTTTCATGCTGCCAACCATATCTTCTGGGCGAACCCACTCATCGAACTGCTCAGCAGTCAGATAATTTAGTTTTAATGCTGACTCTTTCAACGTTAAGCCTTCTTTATGTGCTTTCTTAGCAATTTCAGCGGCTTTATCGTAACCAATATGTGTATTAAGAGCAGTAACCAGCATCAATGACTCATGAAGTAGCTTCTCAATTCTTTCACGGTTTGGTTCAATACCAATCGCACAGTGTTCGTTGAAACTACGCATACCGTCAGCCAGTAGGCGGATAGATTGCAGGAAGTTATCAATCACCATTGGGCGGAACACGTTCAGTTCAAAGTTACCTGAAGCACCACCGATATTGATAGCAACGTCATTACCCATCACTTGTGCACATAGCATCGTTAAAGCTTCACACTGTGTAGGGTTAACTTTACCTGGCATGATTGAGCTACCTGGCTCGTTTTCAGGGATTGCGATTTCGCCAATACCACAACGAGGACCTGACGCCAACCAACGAACGTCGTTAGCAATTTTCATCAGGGACGCCGCTAAGCCTTTTAGTGCACCATGAGCGTGAACTAAAGCATCACATGTTGCGAGTGCTTCAAATTTGTTAGGTGCAGTAACAAATGGTTGGCCAGTCAGTTCCGCAATTTTTTTAGCAACACGAACCGCATACTCAGGGTGAGTATTTAGACCGGTACCAACAGCCGTACCTCCCAGCGCTAACTCACATACGTGTGGTACAGAGTTTTCAATGTGTTTTTCGCTATGCGCTAACATCGCTACCCAGCCAGAAATTTCTTGGCCTAAAGTCAATGGCGTTGCATCTTGTAGGTGGGTACGACCAATTTTTACGATGTCTTTAAATTCTTTTGCTTTAGCATCTAATACTTTGTGTAACGCTTTTAATTCAGGTAGCAAGTGCTCGCGAATAGCAACAACGGCCGCAACGTGCATTGCAGTTGGGAATACGTCGTTTGAACTTTGGCTCTTGTTAACATCATCGTTAGGGTGAATAAGACGCTCATTACCTCTTTGTCCACCTAAGATCTCGCTACCACGGTTCGCCAGTACTTCGTTCATGTTCATATTACTTTGAGTACCAGACCCCGTTTGCCAGATAGCAAGAGGGAATTCAGTAGGATGCTTGCCAGCTAATACTTCGTCAGCCGCAGCGATAATCGCATCACCGCGATCTTTAGGCAGTAAACCTAAATCCATATTCACGCTTGCAGCAGCTTTTTTAGTCACTGCTAATGCATGGATCAACGCAACAGGCATTTTTTCTACAGATATACGGAAATGTTCTAAAGAACGCTGAGTTTGCGCGCCCCACAACTGGTCAGCAGGTACTTCAATTGGTCCCATTGAGTCTTTTTCAATGCGAGTGGCTGCCATTACTATCTCCTTAAGTACATACACAGAATAATCGGTTTTGGAATCATCAGCTTGCAGGTAAGCCGATAACACCCCCCTATAATGCCACATATTTAATTTCAATAATGCGACTTAACCGTGTTTATTGTATTGTAGTAAAAAGGAAATAAGTTGATTTTTAGAAAAAGAGAGTTTTGGCTATGCTAAAAATGATTAATAAGATTCAAAATTACGACTGGGGGAGTACCACTGCACTCACACAGTTGTACGCTATCCCTAACCCAGAACATCTACCCATGGCTGAGTTATGGATGGGAGCACACCCAAAAGCGAGCTCTTGTGTCGTGAATACCAAAACAGGCCAAACGCTCCCACTGATTGATTATATTGCGAGTAACCCAGAAGAAATTCTAGGTAAAAAAGTAGCAGACACTTTTTCCTCCCGCTTACCTTTTTTATTTAAAGTGTTATGTGCCGCAACCCCTCTTTCGGTACAAGTCCATCCTAATAAGGTTTATGCTGAAGTTGGTTTTGCAAAAGAGAATGCTGCGGGGATCCCTTTAGATTCGCCAATCCGCAACTATAAAGATGATAATCATAAACCTGAGCTGATTTATGCTTTAACACCTTTTAAAGCAATGAACGCATTTCGCCCACTCAATGAAATTGCTGAACTGCTTGATTTTGTCTCTGCGGCCCACCCTGAAATTCAATTCTTTGTTCAATCACCAACTGAAGAAAAATTAGCGAAATTATTTGCACAAATTCTGAGTCTCACAGGTGAACAAAAAGAGTTAGCACTAGGTGTATTGAAAGCCGCATTAAACAGTCGCCAAGGCGAACCATGGAACACCATAAAACAAATGGTTAGCCTCTATCCTGAAGATACAGGTTTATTTGTCCCACTGTTGCTTAATGTTGTTGAGTTGCAGCCTGGCGAGGCAATGTTCTTATATGCAAGGACGCCACATGCTTATATTGAAGGCGTTGGGCTAGAAATCATGGCTAATTCCGATAATGTCCTACGAGCTGGACTGACCAATAAGCATATTGATGTTCCAGAATTGATAGCAAATGTAGATTTTATCCCCAAAACAAGCCAAAGTTTACTTAGTGAACCAGAAAAAACAGGAAATATCTGTAAATATCATATACCAGTAGAAGATTTTGCATTTAATATATATTCTATTGATGACACAGAGATAAACATAACTAATGAAACGGCTTCTATCTTTTTCTGCATAGATGGCGAGTTAGTTTTGAAGTCAGGCGATGATGAATTAAAAATCTGTTCAGGAGAATCTGTTTTTCTGGCGGCCTTTGAAAAAGAAGTTTACGCCACAGGCGTGGGTAAGCTCGCTCGTGTCTATAACCTTTAATGTATTTTTGTGTTTTGTTCGTCTTGATTGCACGCAAAAGACGGTTAGATAAAACTTGTACAATTTTTATAGCGCGTTAAGACAACGCGCTGAAAGGATGGATGTTCATAATGAAAAAGTCATTAGTTGCAGTTGGTGTAATAGTTGCTATTGGTGCTGTATGGTGTGGTGCATCATGGTACACAGGCTCTAAAGTTGAGTCTGAATTAAATTATATGATTGAGGATACCAACTCATTTATTAAGGTAAATGCTCCAAGTTCAGGTTTACAGTTCAAAGTGGAAAACTTTAAACGTGGTCTATTCTCCTCGCAAGCTAATATCGTTATCTCATCCGTATATTCTACTGGCCCAGAGGAAAGTCTTGTATTTAATACTGATATTGAGCACGGCCCTTTCCCTCTATCACAACTCTCTAAATTCAATTTAATGCCTAAACTGGGCGCGGCACATATTGAATTAGCAAATAATGAAGCAACCAAAGAGCTATTCGAAATAACAAAAGGTAAACCATTTATTTCAGGTACTGCTGTTGTTGGTTATGGCCAAAGTGTTGATGCAAATCTAGATTTGTTACCCGTTGAATTTACCAAAGAAAAGTCAAACATTTCCTTTAATGGATTAAAACTATTATTTAATGCCTCTTCTGACTTTAACGAGATTGAAGCCACACTGAATACTGACAACTTATTGATTCAGAATGCAGATAAATCAGAAGAAATGATGTTAAAAGGGCTAAAACTAACTTCTAACCTGACTAAGTCCGAACATGATTTCTATATCGGTAAACAAGATTTTGTTATAGAAAATGCAAATGTTAATATCCCTGAGGTTAAATTTTCTTTCAAAAACTTAGTGATGACTTCAGACTCTGCACTGGAAAAAGAAAATATTAAAGGTAGCTTCACTTACAGCATTGATGATTTAGTCGCATTAGATCAAAACTTAGGCTCCGGTAAGGTAGTTATTTCGATTGATAAGCTAGATGCAAAAGCGTTGGGTAAATTTGTTAAACAATATAATAGTGCATTAGCAGAAGGAGTTGCGTCAGGCAATCCAACAGCAGCAGGTGAAAAAATCGCAATGAAGATGATGAAGGAAACATTGCCTGAAATGCTGAAAAACCAACCGACCTTCTCTATCAGCCCTCTTTACTGGAAAAACTCTGCAGGTCAAACAACGACAGACTTAAGTATGACCTTTAATAAGTGGGACCAAAAAGAGCTTACTGAATTAGCAATGACAAACAAAGTTGATGAAGCAGTTAAGAGCTTATTTAAGTCATTTGACTTTAACCTCACGCTGAACAAACCAATGGCTATTGAGTTAATGTCTCAAATCGCTATTTTAGACCAAGGTCAAGTTGTTGATGCAGAAACTAAGAAAATGTATGTTGAGCAAGCAACAAATGAGTTTGATCAAGCACAAATGCTCCTAACTTCAGATATGTTCAGCTCACCGTTTGAAGAAATGTTCATGACTGACGAAGAGCGTGCAGAAAAAGCGAAACAGAAAAAATCACCATGGATGATAGAGAAAGGTAACGATCTGACCATGACTATCAAATATGCAGGTAATGATATTACGTTTAACGCGGATAGCTATACCCTTGCAGACTTCTTAACTAAGATGAAGTTGATGGCAGGCCCAGAAAGCTCTATGGAATATGAAGAAGAAGAGTTAGTTGTACCAGAAACCGAAGATGCGCCGGCTGACGGTGCTGAAGTAGCACAACCAGCTAACTAATCTGCATTAATATTAATCTTAAACGCCAGTCAATATTTTTTGACTGGCGTTTTCACATCTATACTAGGATATATTGGCTAATCCATACACATAAAGGGACTCAATTCAGTGATAAACAGACAACTGCCACTTACAGACATACATCGCCATCTAGATGGTAATATCCGCCCCGAAACAATCCTTTCCCTTGCCCAACAACACGGTATTACGCTACCTGCTAATGAGATTGAAGCTTTACGTCCTCATGTGCAAGTAATGACACAAGAGGCTGACTTAGTCGGTTTTCTGCAAAAACTAGATTGGGGAGTTGCTGTATTAGCCGATCTCGATGCCTGTAAACGTGTTGCTCAAGAAAACGTCGAAGATGCTTATAAGGCGGGTATTGACTATGCAGAATTGCGTTTTTCTCCTTATTACATGGCAATGAACCATCGCCTCCCTATTGAAGGTGTTGTTGAAGCTGTCATTGATGGTATTACGGCTGGTTGCAAACAGTATGATATTAAAATTAATTTAATAGGGATCCTTAGTCGAACCTTTGGTCAAGACGCTTGTGCAAAAGAGTTAGCAGGCCTACTCGCTCACCGCGACAAACTTTGCGCATTGGATTTGGCTGGAGATGAGCTTGGCTTTCCAGGCTCCCTTTTCCACTCTCACTTTACCCAAGCGCGCGATGCCGGTTTACAAATAACTGTTCATGCAGGGGAAGCCGCGGGTGCAGAAAGTATTTGGCATGCAATTAAAGAATTAGGGGCACAACGAATTGGCCATGGTGTTAAAGCTTGTGAAGACCCTAAGCTGATCGAATACTTAGCAAAACATAAAATTGGTATTGAAAGCTGCTTAACCTCGAATATCCAGACCAGCACTGTACCGTCATTAGCGAAACATCCATTGAAAATGTTTTTAAACCATGGTGTGTTAGCGTCGATTAATACTGATGACCCTGCCGTAGAAGGCATTGAATTAGCTTATGAATATGAAGTTGCCGCCCCTAAAGCTGGGTTGACACCATCTGAAATAGAGCAGGCTCAAATCAATGGGTTAAGTATCGCCTTTCTCAGCGAAAATGAAAAACAGCAACTCAAACAAAAAGCAGCCCTTCGCTAACCTGCTATAAAGCTAAAATCATTCACGTTTTGGGCAGTTAATCTCCTTTTCTGCCCTGTTTAGCTTTTTTCTCTGAAGGTTAAGTTTGCCTATTATTGATAACACTATAGTATGTTGTAACTAAATGGTGATTATGGATTGAGTAAGTCGGGTTATTATCCCCCCGACTTTACTATTAATTATTTAGTTAAACGTTTTGCGTAACGCTGGGCTAAAACCGCGCATACCATTAATTGGATTTGATGAAATATCATTAGTGGCAATAAGATTATCCCTACAACGGAGGCTGGAAATAGCACATTTGCCATAGGAACGCCGTTCGCTAAGCTCTTTTTTGAACCACAGAATACGATTGTGATTTCATCTTCTTTACTGAATTTAAATAAGCGTGCCGCAAGTGTATTTAGGATCATAACGACAAATAAAATAAGGCAGCTGATCACAGCAATCATAAATAGAGAGTATCCATCAATACGCTGCCAAATTCCTTCAACAACCGCTTCACTGAAAGCGACATATACGACTAATAATATAGAAGAACGGTCAGTGATATTAATTAATTTACGATTACGGTTAATCCAATTCGCTAACAATGGACGAGACAGGTGCCCTACTACAAATGGCAGCATTAATTGCAATAAAATAGAGCCAATTGCATTCAACGTATCCATTGCTTGGCTGCCATCTTCATCCATTAGTAACCCCACCAATATCGGCGATAAAAAGACGCCGAGAATACTGGATGCTGACGCACTGCAAATCGCTGCGGCCACATTTCCTCCGGCAACAGAGGTAAAGGCAATGGCCGATTGTACCGTTGCTGGCAATGCACAAAGATAAAGAAACCCCATGTATACCGTCGGTGACATCCATGACGGCACCATAAAATGCAAAGCTAATCCAATAATAGGAAACAGAATAAATGTGCTTGAAAATACTAATAAGTGTAGTCGCCAGTGCCCAATCCCTGCCATGATTGATTCACGAGAAAGCTTTGCACCATGCATAAAGAACAAAAGCGCAATAGCTGCTGTTGTTAGATACTGAAAGCCAACTTTGATTTCCCCTTCACAAGGAAATAGGCTTGCAATCACAACAACGCCAATCATAATCAATAAAAAAGGGTCAATTTTTAATTTTGCTAACAAATTCATGTTATTACCTAACAAAAAGCCAGCTAAAAATGCTGGCTCATCTATTTAAACATTAACAATCAAGAGTAACGGTGCGTTTTTGTTTATCTGAAAGTATACCAGCCTCAATTAATTTCATAATTTCAATAGCGTCTTGTGGCTGTACTGGGTTTGCGGCACCATGACGGATTGCCTCATGAATGGCAAGATAGTAACCACCATAATTTCCTTTTTCATTTTGCCATTCTTGGGAAATAAGCGCATCGCCTTGTGACAACGTCACAACGCCATTACGTTGATCTATTCCCCAATTTTCATGAGTCGGTAACAGACCATTTTTTAAATTTTCTTCTTGTGAATCAAGACCATATTTGACATAACTTCCCTTCATGCCATGAATAACATAGAGAGGCGATTCAGCGGCAGCTACTGTTGTTGCGTGAAGAACGACTTTTTTATCTGGATAGTGAAGAAGAACATGGAAATAATCAACGGCTTCAGCACCTGGGCGGATCATCCCTAAATCTGCGGTAATACTTGCTGGTTTTCCGAAAAATTGTAACGCTTGATCTAATAAATGAGGACCAAGATCATACCAAATTCCGCCGCCTGCGACTGCTGCCTCTCGCCATCTTTGTCGTGTGACTGGACGATAACGGTCAAAATGTGACTCATAATATTTAATGTCGCCTAGGCAACCATCAGCAAACAGTTTCTTCAGTGTTAAATAGCCGGCATCCCAACGGCGATTATGATAAACCGATAAAAGCTTTCCTGCTTGTTGTGCCTGCTGTTGTAGTGATTGAGCCTCTTCTACCGTGACAGTAAAAGGCTTGTCGACAACGACATGCTTGCCTGCCGCTAACGCTTGGCTTGCCAGTGGATAATGAGTGTCATTGGGGGTCGGGATAATGACTAATTCAATTTCAGGATTTGCAAACAGTTGCTCAGGTGAAGAGACGACTTCAACATCAGGCCAATCAGCGGTTACCTTATCTGAATTGCTACTGGAGATAGCTGTCAATTCATACCCTGGCAATGTAGCGATAAAAGGGGCATGAAATGTTTTACTTGCATAACCATAACCTACAATACCGACTTTTATTGGTGCGGACATAATGACCTCATTTTATTAATTTTCACTGAATCCATAAAAAGTATCACCATAACGAATTAATTAGCAAATAAAACTATGGTAGGATAGCCTCGAATTGATGCTACTTAAAAAGTCATTCATGATTCAGCAACGTGATAAAAGAGATGCGTTCACTAGTCGCGAGTGTAAGCAAAGACAGTTCTTGATACTGCTGCTTAGTGTATGATTTAGCTTATAATATGGATTAAATTGATATGACGCCTGTTTATGACCACCATCGTATTACTGGTTGGCTCCTTGCCCCCGCAGCTTTCATCTTATTAACGTGTTTTGCTGTATGCTCTATGGTGGTCATGTATTTTATTACGTTATATCGAATTATCACTACAATTGATGATTGGACTCACTATATCCCATTCGACTGGTATTTATCTTTTCTGATCACTATCGTTATGATGGTATTCACTATTCATATCTTAAAACTTATGTTTATGCGTTCTCGGCATTTTCCTCGCCGTTTTATTATTTGGATGTTAGTCCTGTTATTGCTTGGACTCAAAACCTTTTATTTTGCAAATATTGATTCTCTAACGGCGCTAAAAACACTCGCCTGGCCACTTATCGGTGCTGCTATTTTTGTTCCTTACATCAAAAATTCTGCTCGTGTGAAGATGACTTTCACACAAGATCGATAAGCATCACAAAAATAGCTTGTTATCATACAGCCTGTTTAACTGACGCTCGTCAGTTTTTGTTCTTTTAATTTTGTTTTCAGGCAATAAAATGACTGATTATCTTTTGCTATTCATTGGAACCGTACTGGTTAATAACTTTGTACTGGTAAAATTCCTTGGTCTGTGCCCTTTTATGGGTGTATCAAAAAAACTCGAAACAGCCATCGGAATGGGCTTTGCTACCACTTTTGTTATGACACTCGCCGCAATCAGCTCTTGGTTGATGGATACGTTAATTTTAGTGCCCCTCGACCTGCTCTATCTGCGCACCCTAAGTTTTATCTTAGTGATTGCCGTGGTTGTGCAATTCACTGAAATGGTTGTTAGAAAAACCAGTCCAACGCTCTATCGCCTGTTAGGGATCTTTCTCCCACTTATTACGACTAACTGTGCAGTTTTAGGGGTTGCTTTATTAAATATCAATCAATCGCATGGTTTCTTACAGTCTGCTGTTTATGGTTTTGCAGCCGCCGTTGGTTTTTCATTGGTAATGGTGCTGTTTGCCGCTATTCGCGAACGGTTGGCGGTCGCTGATGTTCCTGCACCTTTTCGTGGCTCATCTATCGGCCTTATCACTGCTGGACTAATGTCTTTAGCATTTATGGGTTTTAGTGGTTTGGTGAAGTTCTAATGATATCGTTATGGATTGCTATTGGCATTTTAGCCGTTTTTGGGCTGATCTTTGGTTTGATCCTTGGCTATGCCTCATTACGCTTTAAAGTTGAAGAAGACCCCATTGTTGAAAAAATTGATGCTATTTTGCCCCAAAGTCAATGTGGTCAATGCAGCTATCCGGGGTGTCGCCCCTACGCAGAAGCTGTAGCCAATAACGGAGAGATGATCAACAAGTGCGCGCCGGGTGGCGAGCAAGTCATGTTGAAAATGGCTGAACTTCTTAACGTAGACCCTCAGCCAATTGATGGTGATGAAAGCGCACAGAATCCTGTTCGAAAAGTCGCTATTATTGATGAAGAAAACTGTATCGGCTGCACCAAATGTATTCAAGCATGTCCTGTTGATGCCATTGTTGGCGCAACGCGCGCTATGCATACCGTAATTGAAGATCTCTGCACAGGTTGTGATCTGTGCGTAGCCCCTTGCCCAACTGATTGTATCGAACTTGTTCCTGTGAAAACGACCACTGCAAACTGGAAATGGGATTTAAACAGTATTCCTGTCAAAAATATTCCTGTATCACCTGATGAACAACAACCGAAATCTCCTTTCGCCACGGTAAAAGGAGATGCGCATGTTTAAGTTGTTTAATTGGTCAAAAAAAGACAATATCTGGGATTTCTCTGGTGGGATACACCCGCCAGAAATGAAATTACAGTCAAGCCAAACACCAATGCGTGTGGCATCAATTCCCGATGAACTGATTATCCCGTTACAGCAGCATTTAGGCCCTGAAGGGGAATTGATCGTCAAAGTGGGTGAACATGTGCTCAAGGGGCAACCCTTAACCCGTGGTGTCGGTCGTACAGTGCCTGTTCATGCCTCAACTTCAGGCACTATCACCGCAATAAAACCGATGGTCACGGCACACCCTTCTGGCTTAAAAGAGCTATCAGTTTGCCTCAAAGCCGATGGGTTAGATACTTGGTGTGAGTTATTCCCTGAGCCTGACTATTTACAGCTCACTCCTCAACAATTATTACAAAAAATTGAGCAAGCAGGCATCGCTGGGCTTGGTGGTGCAGGTTTCCCTACCGCGTCTAAATTAGCGGGAGGGAAAGATGCTATCAAAACATTGATCGTTAATGCGGCCGAATGTGAACCTTATATCACAGCAGATGATCGCTTAATGCAAGAGCATGCCGATGAGGTTATCGAGGGTTGTCGTGTCTTGCAACATTTACTCAACCCTGATCAAATACTTATTGGCATTGAAGATAATAAACCTGAAGCCATTGCTGCACTGAAGAAAGCCATTACTGCCCATGATAAGCAGATTTTTGTGCGGGTGATCCCCACCAAATATCCTTCTGGTGGCGCTAAGCAGCTTACTAAGATCCTGACGGGTAAAGAGGTTCCTTCTGGTGCCCGCTCCTCACAGATTGGCGTATTGATGCAAAACGTCGGTACGGTTGTTGCCATAAAACGTGCAGTCATTGATGGGCAACCTTTGATTGAACGTGTTGTCACCGTTACAGGTGAATCTATTACCTCCCCTGGAAACTTTTGGACTCGCTTAGGTACTCCTGTTCATCATCTATTACAACAAACGGGTTTTACCCCTGCATCTGAGCAAATGGTGATTATGGGGGGGCCACTAATGGGCTTTACTTTGCCAGATCTCAAGGTACCTGTAGTTAAAATATGCAACTGCTTGTTAGTTCCTAGTGTTGAAGAAGTTGGGCAAAAACCGATTGAAGAAGCTTGTATCCGCTGTGGTTTATGCGTTGAAGCATGCCCTGCGGCCCTACTGCCTCAACAATTATATTGGTTCAGTAAAGGCAAAGAGCACGAAAAAGCGCAAAAACATAACCTATTTGATTGTATCGAGTGCGGTGCTTGTGCCTATGTTTGTCCAAGTAATATTCCGTTAGTGCAATATTATCGACAAGAAAAAGCAGAAATTCGCGAAATCAAACAAGAAGAGCGCCGTGCTGCAGAAGCAAAACTACGATTTGAAGCGAAGCAGCAGCGTATGGAACGCGAAAAATTAGCCCGTGAAGAGCGTCATAAAAAAGCCGCTGTACAAGTGGAAGCATCAGACAAAGATGCTGTTGCTGCTGCGCTCGCTCGTGTAAAAGCTAAACAAGCAACAGCAACTTCAGATATTCATGTGATAGCGGGTGCGGCGCCGGATAACAGTGCTGTTATTGCCGCAAGAGCCGCACGTAAAGAACAAGCGAGAGCCAAACAAGCAGAAAAACAAGCTGCAGCCTCGGCTGTTGATGAAACTTCTAGTGATCCTCGTAAAGCTGCTGTGGCTGCTGCACTTGCAAGAGCTAAAGCAAGAAAAGCATCTCAAGAAAATAACGGTGCCAGCGTCACTCCAACCGAGGCCCCTGCTGTTTCGGCTAATGGAGA
>NZ_JAMPMC010000052.1:0-19272 GCF_028477945.1 Providencia sp. PROV261
CCCGAAAGGGCGGGGAGCAGTCACTGGAAGTAATACTATCGAGAAGATAAAAATGTTAATTCGATTAAACATACCAAGTACCATCACCAATTAATCTTAAAATTTCCCAATGAATAAAATACACATAATCTCAGTGGTGCTAAATGCTCAATGAAGTTCTAAACAGCACTCGAAAAGTTGTCAACCCATATCAGGGCTAATCAAAGCTCAATCAATAATCTATTATGTTTCTTTCTCATACAATAGGTACTCCATCCTCCCCTGTTGATCAAGTGCCTCTATCACACAATTCCTTGACTTAGATTTTACATCATTTTAAAAAATTAATTTTTTATAATCGCCTTTTTCTGCCTATAACTTATTTTCCTTATCCATTAAATAGATAAATAGAAACAATCTATTCATTCGTTTTATTTAGAATGATCCTCACTCAATATTTAACATTTTAGTTACACAATGAAAACAATTAATTAATATTGATGGTTAAGCATTTAACTACCAAGCCCATTCTTACTCCACCGTGGCAAATCAATTATGAAAAAAATTATTACAATTTAATACAAATCAACGATAAATAATGATTGCCATGCTCAATTAATCGACTAAACAACTCAATATTTACGATCTAACAGTTGTAGTTTTAACGAATATTCGCTATAAAAATTGCGATAGAAAAAGTACAAACATAAAAATTATTAATATATTTGAGATTTCATTATGACTTCAAACCACATTTCGACAAAAAAACCATTTAAATTTGGCCTAGGATGGCAAATTTTAGTCGCACTGATTTTAGGTGTTATCGTAGGCGCTTTTTTGCATGAAAGCGTAGAATATAAAGATTGGTTAATCGTTAATGTTCTATCACCCGCGGGTAAAATATTTATACAATTAATTAAAATGATCGTTGTTCCGATTGTTATTTCAACATTAATTGTCGGTATCGCGGGGGTAGGAAATACGAAACAACTTGGGTCGCTCGGGTTTAAAACCATCCTCTATTTTGAAATTATCACCACTATTGCAATCGTTGTCGGGATAAGCTTCGCCAATATCTTCCAACCTGGTGTTGGTATTGACATGTCACAGTTGACACAAGTTGATATCTCCCAATATGAAAAAACCACCCAAGAAGTTGAAAGCCACCCTTCGGGTATTATCAATACCATTTTAACCATGGTGCCGAGCAATATTTTTGCCTCTATGGCCAGTGGGGAAATGCTACCCGTCATTTTCTTTGCCGTCCTGTTTGGTTTGGGCCTCTCCTCATTACCTAAAGAGAAGAAGCAACCATTATTAGACGTTTTGCAAACCTTTTCTGAAACCATGTTCCGCGTCACTAATATGATCATGTTGTATGCCCCTATCGGGGTTTTTGCACTGATCTCCGTGACTGTCGCCAACTTTGGTTTTACCTCTTTAGTACCACTACTAAAATTAGTGATTCTGGTTCACTGTGCAATTTTGTTCTTTGCCATTGTGGTACTTGGCATTGTCGCTCGTTATTGCAAAATTAATATTTTTACCTTAATGAAAATTTTAAAAGACGAGCTACTTTTAGCCTACTCCACCGCAAGCTCTGAAACCGTGCTTCCACGTATCATGGATAAAATGGAAAAATACGGTGCACCTAAATCAGTAACCAGTTTCGTTATACCAATTGGCTACTCATTTAACCTTGATGGCTCAACACTCTACCAAAGTATTGCCGCCATCTTTATTGCTCAGCTCTATGGAATTGAACTGTCTATTGGCCAGGAGCTTATCCTTGTATTTACCTTAATGATCACCTCTAAAGGTATTGCAGGCGTACCTGGTGTCTCCTTCGTCGTTCTCTTAGCCACTTTAGGCAGTGTCGGTATTCCACTGGAGGGTTTAGCCTTTATTGCTGGGGTTGACCGTATTCTCGATATGGCTCGAACTGCACTAAACGTTGTCGGTAATGCCCTCGCAGCCTTGGTAATTGCCAAGTGGGAACATAATTATGATGAAGAAAAAGCACGTGAGTATGAG
Source organism: Providencia sp. PROV261 (assembly GCF_028477945.1). Lineage (NCBI taxonomy): Bacteria > Pseudomonadati > Pseudomonadota > Gammaproteobacteria > Enterobacterales > Morganellaceae > Providencia > Providencia sp. PROV261. The sequence continues at coordinate 2,014 of NZ_JAMPMC010000052.1, forward strand.
CAAACCTTTTAACGGTTGATAATCCACAATCCCTTTCCACACACCGAGCAACGACTCGGTGTGTTTTTATCTATTTCCTAAAAATTATAATCTAACATCGATTGAGATCTTATTAATATATTGATTAAATTTCATCTTAGATTATTAATGTAAAACCGTGATAAACAACACAATTTTTAATAACAGCGAGTAAGTATATTTACTTTACTGACTAGGCATGTTAAAAAATCAGCTTATTCAAATTATAATATAAATATATTCTATTATTTGTTTTCTAACTTACTGTTTTATTAACATATCGCTGTTAATTTGAATTATTCAATCCGGTTTAGTATGGCACGTTAAATAACGATCTATTTATATCGTTTTAACTGTGGCAGAAATTAATTTAAGCTATTTACCAATATTAATAATTAATAGCCATTTTTTCTTATTAAATCCGGAGTCGATATTATGTATAAAATACTTTTCTTAAGCTTAATTACAGCTTGCTATACCGGAAACCTAATGGCAACTGAGTATTTCGTTGATCCCACCTCGTCTGCCGCATTGTGGGTAGAAAAAAACAAGAGCGATCCCAGAGCACTGGCTATTCGGGCTAAAATAGCGTCTGTGCCTACGGCTATTTGGCTTTCTAAAATCCATGAAAATGAGACTGAATTAGCCCAGCAAATAACAAGTTATATTTCACAAGCTGATAAGCAAAAAACTCAGCTTATGTTTGTGTTATACGCTCTACCTAACCGCGATTGCTCAGGCCAAGCCTCCGCCAGCAACACTACTAATAGCCAAAAATATCGAACATGGATTAATCAATTAACAAAAACAATTTCAAACACTGAGCTTACCGTTATTTTAGAGCCTGACGCCTTAGCGGATATGAGTTGCCTAACACCATTGCAGCGCAAAGATAGAACAGATTTACTCAAATATGCTGTGACTCAATTTAAAATAAAAAGTCCTAATGCGCATGTATACCTTGATGCTGGCAATATGAAGTGGCAACCCGCAAAAACAATGGCAGAACAACTCATTGCAGCGGGAATAAAAGATGCCTCAGGTTTTTCACTCAATATTTCTAATTACTATGCGACCGAGCCCACTATAAAATATGGTGAAGACATTAATCGATTTTTAATGGCGCTGATAGGGATAAAATCCAATATGATTATTGATACCTCACGCAATGGTCATGGTGCACCAGCATTGCCAAATCAATGGTGCAATCCACTTGGCCGTAAGATAGGTGAAGGCCCAAAAGATATTTCAGCAACCGTTAAAACCGCTTGGATAAAGCCACCGGGGGAATCAGATGGCGACTTTTCTCCAACAGCTAATTGCCATGGCGGCCCTAAAGCAGGGGTTTTTAGCCCTGATTTAGCGATACGCCTGATTAAAGGGGAATAATAGATACAAGACCAAGGCGAGAAAGTCAGCGCAGGAGAAGTGCCGATAATAGGTTATGGGTATTGGCATTTTTCCGATAAATTATTTTGTGTCAATTTATCACTACGATAATTTAACTTAATGCTGTACCATGAGTGCCAATAAAAACAGTGGAGAATAGGGATAAAATATGGATGCTCTTTTCGAGGCCGTCGCTAGGTTTTTTGCTTTTTGTATTGAACTCTTGTTAAATCTTTTTCAGCTTTTCGGTATTAGAATTACAATATTACTCATTGCTTTTATTGGCCTATATTTTCATGGGTTTCAACTCAAATGGGTATTAGGCTATATCATTCTAGCTATCGTTTTATATAGCCCATTCATCTATCGGAAATTGAAACAAAGGCAATAACGCTATTTGAGTGAGCCTATTTGCTCTCTTTATCGTAAAGTTAACTCACTATCAATTATCTTTCGTTAAGCATAAAAAACGCTATGCTACGCGGCGTTAATCGCAGACAATAGGGGGATTGTATCGAAAATATCTATATTAATCCCCCAATAGCATGATATTTCAATAGTATTATGACTCTTCTTCGAACTCTTTTTTATTCAAGATCCTATAATATAGGCTAGATTCCCAATAAGATAAGCCCATCGGATAACCTGCATCAACATAGTCACATTCGCTATTAAAATTGATAGCAGAAAATAAATTTTCTGGGTCAGATGCTGCCCATTTAATTACCTCAATTGCCGTTTCTTTATCATCTGGTATTGCATCAATGCCCCGCCCCACCAGTAAACATCTTTGTATTTCATTTTCAACTGCTTGACGTAAATTATCCGCTCCTTCCGTCAGCATCATATCTAATTCAATCGTTTCTAATAGCAAAAATGGCTGTTTATGCTGCTCTAAAAATTCAAGGGCTTCTTTGATTTCTTTACTCGCATCATAACCATTTTCTAAAAATAACGGTTCAATTGAGGTAAAAAATTTCTTTAATCTTGCAAACCCGATATCAAAATCACTTGTCAACGCATAAAAAGGTGTTTTTTCCCCTTCTTCTTCATGATCGTACCCATGATATAGCAGTGACTCACATAATTTTGGGTTTCCAGACATCAATATACGATAGGTCATTGGTATTGCATATGACCATTCAGAAAGTCCATTCGCAATATCTGGTCGGTCATAATAAGAGCTTGGTTGATTAGATATACTGTAAAGGTAAGAGCGGTTTGCCATAAAATATCCTTTTATATAAAAATGCTTAAGCGAAATGACTCTAGCAATCTCAAAGTGATATAGCAATAACTAGGCCTAACTTTATTAGCCGATAATTATTTTTGAATATCATTAGAAATATTTTCAGGAATTATCTGATGATTTACTTATTTCCTACCGCAATACACTATTTTTCAGTGGAGAATAAATACGGTGATACGTATCGCTGATCACTTCTGAACTTTATAATCAATATACGTATTTTTTTAAAGGATCCTTTAAGGGCATCGATACAACTTACAGGCGCTCAGCTCATAAAAATAACAGAAAGTATAGGCGCTGTTTTCCCCGATAAAGCATCTTTTGACCCTAAACAAGCTTTTCAAATAGAAGAAAATGCAACGGTACAAACACCTCAAGGCAAATATTACGGTACAGTTTTATACGCTTTTATTGTGAACTCAACCCTAGAGATAGCTGCAACATTATTTGAGTTCGATGAGGCTCCTTATATCCAAGCAGCGCAACACAATGCCCAAATAACAATAAAGACCTTATCAGGATGATTTTGAGCAATTAACCAATAAATATAGCCATTACACTGATCTTCAAATTAATGTGGCTTGCGGATTTCGACGTAACAGCCCTGAATACTATTATCATATCGATACAATGAAGGTTTACGACTCAATGGGGGAGCTATTTGATCTTATTAACGATACTCAAAAAGCGATGAGTGTGATGGGCGGTTGTTCAATGACAGTCACAAAACTTTATAAAAGCAATATTTGGGAGGTACGTTCAACGGAAGGGGATATTGTCACCATAAGGTACTTAATAGGGTCATCACAGAATGCTTTTTACTTTATACTGACCATCTATATGATGACTGGCCTAATGATGCAGAAAGGCTATATTTATAAAATAGGCCAGCTTATCAATTAATATATCAGCCATTTTATGAATTGAATAACTAGCAATACTCTGTTAATTGGTAATCACTGGAAAATGATACGCGTAATACTAGTATGGTGGACATATAAAAATATTTAGTGTGTATTTGATAAAAAGTCCAGTTTATTCTTGTTTAAAGGGGTTATCAGTGGCTTTCACTACCATGTCATTACACTCCGCATAAATAAAAAATAATTTATCGGAATGCCTATATTAGGAATAAAGCTGCTTCTCTCAATGTGACTAAACGGACATAACAAGGCTTTTTATGAAATAGAATAGCCGATGCATTTTAAAATAGCCGCTTTTCATAAAGCGGCTATGGATAAGTAAAAATTACGGTTTTTCCGGCCACTCAATATTAGGTGCTAAAGAAGTATCAACACGATTTAGTAAAACGCGGTATTTTTTCCACGCTTGCAGCGCTGCGGCTTCTTCATCGGTTGCCAGTCCTGTATCGATGGAGTCTTGCAGATAAGTCAGCATATTATTTGCTTCATCCAGTCGTTGTGATTTCTCCTGTTCAGCCTGCGCGATTAATGCGGCTTTTTGGGCTTCTGTGTCAGTGACCCATTTTTTACCGTTCCACTTATCAAATTCTGTTTTTGGCTCTAAGAGTGTGAGTGTTTCAGGTAAATCGCCGATAAAATCGACTTCAACAGGCTGACGGGTCTCTGTGTTGTACGCTGTTTTCCCGCGATGATCAGCCACAATTTCCCATTTTGAGCCATCTTCACTACGCACAATGGCAAAACCTGTTTTGGTTGGTAGTTCAGGTGCGTCGGTATAAGCTCCCGCGGACACGCTGACATCAAAGTAAATATATTCCATATTTGCATTGAGATATTCACGAGTGGTCGGGTCTGCAATATACGTTTTAATCCAACCGGCTTTTGTTGCTAAACCATTTTGACCGATTTCTGCTTGTTCAATTTCTAAATTGTAGTTTTTCATTATGCTGCTCTCACGATATATAAAAATGCAATGTTACGGGGTCTTGTTTCTGCCGCAGTGCGGTTCGAACGCGAAGTATCAAAAATCAATAAGCGCGAACTGCCTTGATTACTAGCAGACTGACTTCCATTACCACTACCTAATTGAAAGGGGCCAGTTGCGGTGTTATTCAATGAATCTGTCGAAGTCGTTCCATATATTTTCTCCATGGCATCTAATTGATGACTCAATACAGTTCGATTTGCATCAATTCCACGACCAGCATCAAGACCTCGGATAAATTCACTACGTAGATCAGGTAATTTTCCAGATGGGTAAGCTTTAGCAAGCAAAGGGTAAGTCGTTTTATTAAATGCCTGACCGTTGCAGATTAAATATCCGGTAGGGGCCGTGGCTTGAGGCCAAGGGATAGGTGCTCCCACAGGGCAATCACTTAATTCAGATGATGAACCTGAAACTTTTAAATTTCCGTTGTGGTCTTTTGTTGTGTTTTTGTCAGTAAAGGCTTTCCATGCAACCGGATGAAATTGACTTTTATTATCACCATTCTTGTATGCCGTCCTACCGCATATACCTACATTTGTTACTAGCAACTGCGCCTGTGCGCTAGCTCCAGTTGGATCTTGCCATCCTCTGGCAGTTATGAGAGCACCATAATCATAAACAGAAGAGCCAATCCCATAATCTTTAAATGTTGTAATTCCAGCAGTAACACCGACAGGGAAATCATCGGCGATATTAACATTTGCGCCCCCCTTACCTACCCTCGCCTCCATCCTGCCACACTTCATAAAGCCGTGATAATTACTCCAGCCCTTTGGAACGTATCCATCACTGTCAAGCATCATATTGCCGGATTTTTTAGGTATATAAATCGAATTAATTAATTTACCAGACTTGTCTTTATAATGAAGAATTCCGAAGCTTGCGTATGATTCAGGTAGGGTCTCAAGCGTTAATCGATAACCGTCGGCCCTCTCAAAATTCGCACCAGCATAGTCACCTTCAGATACAACTCTCAGCGCACCCGTCGCCACCGGCATGAAGCTATTTAGCTTTCCATTTAACCCATTTTTTAGCGCCGTATTTGTCGCATAATCTCCCGCTGGGGCATAATTCCCCTTTGGTTGATACTTAGTATCAGACTCTGATTTTGAATAACTGTAGCCTGACGGGAGGTAATTACCTTTAGGTTGGAATCGAGTATCCGATTCAACTTTAGTGTAGCTTTCCCCTTTTAGTGCATAATTACCTTTAAGTTGAAATTTAGTGTCCGTATCTGTTTTAGTGTAATAGTTACCCAACCCCAAAAACACACCCAGCGTAGACCATGCAGCTTGCGATTTATCCGGTTGCTCCCCTTTCGTTTCTTTATTGGAAACATAGATAACCCCATTCCACTGAACGATGGCCGTTTTTGGGTAAGATAGCGTCGCATCCCACTCAGCGACGCCACGCTGCGTCAAATACATCAACCACTCATCAACACGCTTACCTATGGCGTTAAACCATTCCAATGGCGGCTTACCAGCAGTTCTGTCTAAAGTAATCCCCCACCCACGCAATACATCTGGGAATGTTTCAATTTCCCCCGTTTTCGCATCTTGCGCGAATATTTTTAAGTCTGGCTTTTTAATGACTGACATTCATTAACCTCGTGAATTTTCCATCGTTAAAACCAAATGCCGATTGATCCTCCGCCCAACCAAATGGGTGTGCATCGGTAATAACGAGATATTGATAATTAACACCTATAGGCCTCGATAAAATATCGAGATCTTTGATGGCATGGAACCGAAACGGTGTTAAATAATTGGCAGGGATAACCACATTCATCGACATATCATAATTGTCGATAATAAAGGCTTGCTCCCCCAATAAGTGACGTAAGGAATAGGTAATATTGGCGATATCGGGTTTTTGGTAATTTTTAATGATCTTGGCTTTGATAAAAAAGCGGTAATCATCATCACCCAATACCGATGATCCTTTGAGTGAATCACCATAACGATAAAAGGCCCCAATATTGAAGCCTAGCGCGCCTTCAATCCCCCGAAAGCCAAAATAGTCTTTCGGCACCAATGATTTCATGACCCGATGAATACCGACATGTTTGCCGATTAAATCGAGTCCATACCCCGTAGCAGTGTCGATATTTAAAATGGTCGATAACGTAATGACCGATTCAAAGAGTTGTTTTGTTTCAGAAAGCAAAAGCCCGACGGTTTGTCGGGCTTTAGGTTTTCCTCGGTACTGCCAAATCAAAAAGTCTTCGCGTGGTTTACTCAATCAGCACCTCCACATCTTCTGGCCTGATTTGTGCGCATTGGCGAACCCCTATTGAAACAGCATCGCGCCCATTTACGGTAATTGATTTAATGTAAAAGCCTTGTACTGCATTTACTTGGCAAGTTAAACGCATCGCATAAACCGATTCACCAATATCAAATTCAGTGGCGGCTAACGCGGCTTTAATGGCATCGGTATCGATATCATGGAAGCCCCCCACTCGTTCAAGTAGTAATTTGACTTTAACATTCACCAAAGCGGCGCGATCAAAATAGACGGTTCGCGGTGCGCCAGCATACGTTTGTGTATTACTGATACGCCCAAATACCCCACACCCGCCCACTTTCTTACTTAAAATCGTTCGCCCAATATCATTATCATGGCCACCAATAACAACGGCATTTAATGTGTGCGGTGGAATGCCTTTTTCATCCGTTTGATTGGTGTAGTTTTCGTAGACCTTAGCTTGTTTTACATCCGGTAAATCAAGCAGAGCGCCTTCTAATCCTTGATAATCATCATGATTATTGATGGCATGCGAACGCATAAAGCGTAATAACAAATTGCCATCCGTTTCCTCAAAAGCGCCCTCTTTTGCCGCTTTTGTGGTTGTGATGCTATCAACCCCAATGGTCACCGTGTCCATGGTTAAGGGGCGATTTGCTGGCAACGAAAAAGCGCCAAGCTCCTGACTTCGTAGATCCACTCTTGCGGAGCCGTTACTCCCTAACGTGACATCCGCCAATGTGACCCACTTGGTGCGATTATCATCAGACAATAAGCTTCCTTTATGTACGGTAACGCCCTGTTTACCTGTGATCACCACCTCATTGAGATAACTGTAATCGGCCCCTCGGCGAACAATGCCGGCATACATTGCGCGTTGTTCTAGCCATGACCCAATGGCCTTATAGGGGTCAAGCATCTGCGCTATCAGGGCAATTGCTTGATTAATATTATCTATCTCTTGAGAAAATAAACCGATCATTTGGCCGTCAGGACTATCGGCATCGAGATTAATATCATCCCCATAAATGCGTTTAAATCCTTCCGTTAAGCGTTGGTGAACGTCAGTCAGCTTATCAATCACTATGCCCGTTTCAGTAATTTGGAGCATCTGTCATTACCTCTTTTTTATGGCCGTAAATATCAATATAAGTGACTGATATCGCCATCAACCTTGTATCAGGATTGAGTTGAATATCAAATTCGGTAATTTGCTCAACCCCTTGCGTATTTAATACACTCGCTTTTATTTCAGCCTCCATCGCTATCAAATTAGGGTTTTTGCGTAAATAATCGAACCATTTAATGCCATGTTCGCGATTAAGAAACCAATCCTGTTTCAATGACAATAGGCGAGTTAGCACCGATTGTGCGATAGCTTCCGAGCGAATGTTGTAATCTGCTCTCCCTCGCCCAAAACACCAATCATGGTTATCATCAAGCCGACGTACTTTCATTAGTTAGGACCTCCTGTATTGCCTCCTCCCGTTTGCACTCCGCTGTGCGTGTGGGTATCGCCAATATTTTTGCCATTATGTTTAAGTGTGCCGCCGGATGATTCACTATTACCATTCACTGAATGGTTACCTTTAATCAACGCATTACCTGTTAACTGATAATTACCTTGGTGTTCAATATCGCCTTTAATCATGATCTTTCCCGACTGCATACGAATAAACGTCGAGCCATCATCCGTTTGTAGCGATAGTGAATCACTCGAATAATTAGGAATTTTATTGGGTTGACTACTACCTTGAGGTAAAAAGAAGGCATCGGATAGGTCATGAAAACGGTGATCAAGCGGTTGCGACTGTTTACCGGAAACATACCAGCCGTCAATGCAACGCTCGGCAAAAATCACCAGCCCCTCATCCACCTCACGTACAGGCACTGTGACACAGAAACCACCTCCCCGATAAAATCCAACCGGAACATCAACTAACGGCGGCAACGCAATCACTTTTCCCTCTTTAGTGACATGGCTGATCATTAATTCAACCGTCGCACTATGCCCATTGCAAGACAGTAATTTACCAGGCAACGCAGTATGAATATCGTAGCGCTGGTTCTGAGCGTGTTGATTCATCACATCAAGAAGTGTTGGCTGTTTCATTGTTTCACCTTATCAAACGTACCATCAACACAAACGAGCCTGCTATACCAATCCCTCTCCATAAAATCGCCCGTATGACTTAGCTCCGTAATTTTATAGTCACCATTAAATTCAGATGTAATGGATTGAAGCCGAATGAGGGCACCAATTTTTAATGTAGGATGACATAAACAGGTTATCGTCAAGCCATCTTCACTTTTTTCGGGTTTACCAATTAGCCCCGTTTCTTGCGATAAAACAAAACTTTCGTTATCCGTTATCACCTTTTGTTTTGGCAATAACATGAGTTGCCCATCCTGAATAGACCAATCTGACTGGTTATTTTTCGCGATTTTATGCAGTAATTCCCTTGCATCACCAAACATCACTTTTGCACGCGGAAGTTGACGATCATTTGGCAACTCTATAACACCAATATCAATATCCATCGCCTGCGCATTTTCTGTTAAAATATCACGATCGCGATTACCCGAAGATAATGTTTTATTAACTAATGTACAGGTATAAGCCTTAAACCCATCGCCACAAATTAATTCACAAATAATATCTTCCGCACTTTCAGTTACCTTAATCTCAATAATATCCCCTGCATAAATTAGTTGCAGCTCTTCATAACCAACCGAAAGTGCTGCCCGATTAAATACCTTGCTGGTTAATAAGTTTCGATGTGACGCATTAAGGTTGTAAATACGGATAACAGCAGGGTTAGGCTCTGGTGTTAATGTTTTTTTGATATCAAACGTGACGCGTAATTGTGTTATTTCGAAAGATTCATCATCATTACCAATAACAAGCTTAAGTTGTCTGCCTAATTGTTTCATACCAAAATCCTTTATCAACAATATAGAGCAAAAGCCTTTCACCTAATTCACTTTGTGATATTGAATTAATATCAAAACGTGATTTATCACTTAACGTCAAAATAAAGGGGAGATTTTTCTCTATTAATGAAGGAGCATTAACAGCTAATCCTTGCATTTGTGTAATAACTTTATTCTCATTGGTGTCGAATAAATCAAACTGCCAATTTTTTGAAATTTTGTTGTAGTACAAAGTTAACTTTAAGGCCTTACCAAATAAGGTAAATAATTGCTCTTGGATCGGCTCGTTAGATACGGGTATTTCATAAATCATGAACGTCCCCCTAATGCTTCACGGAAAGTATGGGCAGATTTGGCCTCAGGCTGAGTTCTTCCCATATTACTTTTTTGAGGTTGTTGTTTTAAATCAGGGTGTAATCCTTTTGCCGTCTGACTCTCGACAATAAACACTTCCTCTAAATTTAAACTAAATTCAACCGCCCCAGGCTTATCCTGTGTCGCGCCAATACTGGTTAACATCATATTCTTGTACAAACGAAGCCCTGTTTGTACATCAATCGGCTCCCCCATTTTTTGTATTGCCAATAATGATTCATAAGCACGACCAGCACGATCTAATGTCTGCGAACTATCAGCAAAAGGTTTCAATACATCCGGATACCAAGGTGCAATCACCTTCTGCACTTTATTGGCTAACACCCGTCCTATCGTTATATATTGCCCCAGCATCGCTTCCGCTTGCCGTATTGATGACGATATTTCTAACGGCAGAGGGTATTCCCCCATAGCCTCGGTATCGAACCCTAAAAAATCATTAAAATATTTCGCAGGTTCATAGCCCACTACCGTTCCCGTAATACTCAGTGATTTCGGCTCAAGAAATGCGTGATCAGCAATATCAGCCCCCGATTCAACGGGGTTTTTTGTGATCCTTAATGCAGAGGTATGAGTCTCGCGGATCGTACAATCAAGTTCAAACTGACCAATCGTTCTTGTAATAACAGACGCTCGACCAGTAAATATTCCGCTTGTAATATCCATAATCTATTGCCTAAATAAAAAAGGCCACATTAAGTGACCTTATCAGTTGAATTGAACCCAACTCATTCTTTAAAACGGCGGGTTAATCAGCATTCGCACTCTTTAAGGAATGGTATGCAATCTCATTAACATATTGATTGATCCCCTCTACCGCCAATACACCCGCTTGTCGGCTATCCATGGTATGAATATCTTGTTTCACATTAACATCCCCTTGGTTAACAACAATGCTCTTATGATTGCTAGTTGTGACATTAGATAAATTGGGATCAGCTAGGTTTTGCTTAATTAAGCCGCCAGCAAGATTTGAGATTTGTACTAATTTTTTTTCACTTTGATATTTATCGTCAATAATACCCAGTGCTTTTAATATTGAAATAATACCCGATGTCAACTCATCAAGCTTTTGGTTTACCCAATTAAATGCCAACTCGAAAGGCTTTTTAATTAATTCAGTCACCCCATTAAACGTATTCGCAAGATCATGAATAAACTTGCCAATATCGGTATCACTGAGATCAAAAAGATTTCTAATAAATTCCCATCCCGCTTTAAATGGTGCGGTTAAGAACTCCTGAATTGCGGCAAATGCTAAATTAAGTTTTTCCGTCCATGACGTTGAATCGTCGGTGAATATTTCATATAACGATTGTATCAAATCAAACGCTGACTGAAATGGCGCCAATAGGTAATCGATAATCGCAAAAAATACTGTACTTAAACCATCAATAAAGGTTTTTGCAACACTCAATACCCATTCAAAAGCCATTTTCGCTGCATTTTTAATGACATCCCAAGCCTGAATAACCCCTTGGATAAGCACTTGCCATAATGCTAAAAATGCCGTGGCAAAACCATGAAAGTAGTGTTCAAATCCTGCCCAAATCTCCTTCAATCCCTCGGTCATGCCCTCCCATGCTTCCCCCATCATCGCCGTATTACCACTGAATAAGCCAAAGAGTAGCTTTAAGGCATTACCTATATATTTAAAGAAGCCACGGAAAATCATCACAGCACTATCGATAGTGAGCGCCCATGCTTGAGCAATGCCATCGAAAATCAGTTTATTTTCAGCATAAAAAGTATTCCACCAAGCTAATACTGACTGTATCCATTCAATGGCTGGCGCCCAAAACTCACTAAATTGTGACTCACCACCGTCTAGATAAGCTATGAGATCCCCGAGCAGCACCATCAGTCCAGCCACCGCAGCCGCAACCCACATGACAGGGTTCGCGGCAAAGGCTATTAAAGCGGCTTTTTTAAAGGCCGCTAACACTGCTATAACGCCAATGATTGCAGCTTTCCAACCTATGGTTTTTTCGACTAAGAGATTAATGGCACGACCCGCATTCCCTATCGCTTGTATGCCTTTACTCCCCCACACGACCAGCTGAGTTAATCCCTCTGATATCAGTGCCTTATTCGCATCTAGCCATTCATTAAAGCGATTAATCACCTCCGTTAAGTTAGGGAGTAGCCCTAGTACGAGTTTCGTTTTTATTGACTCTATTGATAAGCTAGTTTTCTTCGTGACTGATTGATATTCATCAGCTTGCTGTAATTCTTTCTCAGAAATGGTAAATAACACACTTTTTTCCTGAGAGAGCTCTCTCGCCCCTGCTACCGCGCCACCAATAAAGCTAAAGAATTTATTCGACATAAAATCAATAGCCGTCACGAGACCAGAAACCACTGCTTTCAAATTATCAATCGTTAAACCCGCATTACTTAATTTCTCACCTAATTGGCCAATAACTGTTGCCGTTGAAGTCGCCGCCGCGCCGAGGGCAGTGACGACACCTTTTAGTTTAACCACTTGCTCTTCATTAAGACCGATAATGGTTAGAAGTTGTTCGATTCCCATCTTCTGCCCTCTGCTGAGACAACAAACGCTCGACATAGGCCTCATGAAAATCAAGCACATCGCCGAGCGTTGCTGTCGTTCTAAGATCATGACCGGTATATTTGCCTTCCATAATGGGCAGCATTTTTAACCAATCTACATCTGTTATGCCGTCAGATTGACCAAACTGGGCATATTTACCTTGGATGCGACTCCATCGGGCAAAAAATCAGCAAAATGAAAAACTAGGCCATTAACAATAAGTGGATAATAATGGGAACGATAAGTATTAAAATGGGTATTAAACACATCCACTTTATCAAGCTGAATAACATTGCCATCGGCATCTTTTGCTATCACCCATTTTAAGATGAATTTTTCGACACCTTGCATTTCTGTGGAGCCAATATTGGCAAGTACGCCCCCCACATCGATATCAACCTGTTCACCATTCATTGCAATGCAACCTTTTAGCATCCCCAATAGCTTCATGGCATGGGTTTTCGCTTCGATAAAGTTGCTATGACGATGCTCATAAGTGATGTTATCTTTTTCCATCAGTTAAAGGCTCCTTTACCCAATTTAGTGATCACACGCTCAAATTGGATCACCCATGACTGCGCATTATGGCCAGCCCCACGAGTTTGCGTCGGCGGTGTTGTGAAAAAGCCAACATGCCCCACAATCTCATCACCGTTCCACGTATCCTTGATATACAATTCAAGCGGCGCGGGAGCAGATTGGCTGCTGAGCATTTGATTACGTAGATTCGATAAAAAATGATTATCTGCAGAGTGTTGCAGTAACTTCAGTGTTAATATTCCCGACTGGTTACCACTAAAAACATAAACCCCACGCCCATTAGCGCCGAACGTCCAAGCGCCATCATCGCCTACAGGAGCAATTGATAGCGCATCTGCAGATTCATCAAAGGCTGTGATTTCATAACCATTGATACTAACCATAAGACTTTTGTGATTATAAACAGACATAGTGACCTCTTAGCGGTTGAATTGAATTAATAAATCTGCTGAATGACCCGCTCCCGCGAGCTTGATTGCACACATAATCGGCATCATTTTGCGTGCTTCTCGATCCGCTTGTGACTGAACATCAAAGCTATCCGAGTAAAAATAGAAACCTTCATCTAAGCGGTCACCAAAAGTCACCTCGCCAATATCACTGCCACGCCAGATCCCCCCTGCTAAGAAGCCATTGCGTTTAAATTCGTTGCCAATGACAATCAAGGAGCCAATTAGCATCGCTTGGCCTTTATCGGTTTGAGGAATTTTTGTAGGGCTTGCTTGTAAAGTCGTGAAGGCTTGTTTTTGGCACGCATCGATAAACGCATCCAGCCCCATCACTTCATCAATAAATGTGCCGCCGAGCATCGTGCCTTCAGCTAACATATTGATACCGTCATAATCGGTATAAAAATTGATCCCCAAACGACGGCATTTTTGTGCCGCATCTTGAGTCACGCGATCGTCAGAGCGTACCGACGTTTGTTGCTTAAATTTGACAGTTTTTGCGGTGTTCTGTCCTTGCCAAACCGTTGAAACAGCAATCGCCAACAACTCAGCACCGGCATGGTTATCTCCCGTTTTGTTGAATTGCACCATCAACCGACCACTGTTTTTATCAAACAGCTTTTTCAGTATGTTACTGTTGTTCCACTCAATCTGCTCATCACGCGTCGCGGTATAGGCCATAACTTTTAAGTCAGCCGCGGTCACCCATGCATGAGCATCATCAAGCTGTTCATCGGTGAGAGAGTCTGCGAAATAGACGCCATACCAGTTTTGATAGACATTTTGTAGTTTATGCAAGGCTTCGGAAGGTAGCTCAGCATTAACAGTTTGTGCGGCGGCTCCCACCGTTAGCGTAGCTTGGCATTCTTCCAATTTGAGTAAATTACCCACATAAGTACCGCTAGTGGATGGCTTCACATAACCGAAACGCGTTTTTGCATCTACTCCTGCCGTTTTCGATTGAATGATCATGCGCTTACCGATGGCATCCCACACCGCTTGTACGTTGGCATCACTAGGTAGCTTTTGATTAATAACTTCTGCAATGTCTGAAAAATCAATAGCTTTACTAAAGTCGAGGGCCGACAGTAAAATATCAGAGCCCGCAAGGTTCAAAGTCATTGCACCATCAGTAATCGCCTTTAATACATTCAGTCCAACAGAAATCGTTGAGCCTTTTAGCGCATTCGCGGTTGCGGCAATTGTCTGTTTCTCTTTCGCAAAACGCGCGATCATCGCACGCTTCAATTTAGGGCGCGCAGAAAACAGTGCTTGTGCTGCTTTATAGGTTGCCGATTTTGTACCAAATAAATTAGCAACATCTTGTTCATTAGAAACAAATACATAACGCGAAGATGCATCAACAAACGCATTGCCCATTTCAGACGTAAAAATCGCAATCATACTTAGATCACGACGTTGTACGGCTGCCGCTTGGGGTAAAATTTGTGCATTAATGATCTCTTTAATAGATAAACTCATAATGGTTCCTTTAGCGTGGTTATAACGACCGATTCACCATAAGTCAGTGATGATTCGATACGATGAATATGTGATAGTGTTAAATTGAGCTGTGCTCTTTGTTGCTTTCCTTCAGGCTCCTCCTCGGGGAAATATTGAATTTCTGATCCGTGAACTAATCCCGCCCCCATGGCTTTAAGTTGTTGCAAAGCAAGGTATGTGTGCATTTGCGCGGCTAAATCTTCAATCAATAAGAATGCCTGCTTACCTTGTGCGGTAATCGAAACCGTGGTTTCCCGTGTCGTCGTCACCACTTCTCTACTGTTTTCTGCTTCGAATTTAACTTCCGTACCGATAGAATGAGATACCAATGGCGTGACAGTGATAAAGTCATCCCATTTCGATACATCGGTATAAACACTGCCATCAAGAACGCGTTCTTCCGGTAGTCGTGTGAGCAGCACGATAATTTGGCGCAATTTATCTAGGTTGAGCCGTGAAA
The DNA here is from genome assembly GCF_028477945.1 of Providencia sp. PROV261. Taxonomy (NCBI): domain Bacteria; kingdom Pseudomonadati; phylum Pseudomonadota; class Gammaproteobacteria; order Enterobacterales; family Morganellaceae; genus Providencia; species Providencia sp. PROV261. The sequence goes on from NZ_JAMPMC010000052.1 coordinate 17,646, forward strand.
GCGTTGTTGTTTCCATGTGAATTCCCAATAATTAGGCATAGACAATCTTCCGCGCTATCGGTGATAGTCGGTTGTTTTATCTGCTATTCAATTAGTTAAAGATGTAATAAACGCTTACTTGAAAAAGAGGGCATGGCGTTGTTGTTCAATCACTCTGATGGCTTGCTTATCTAAATTACATTGTTCGATAATAGTTAATAATGTTTCATTCAGTAGAAGCGAATCACCCCAAGTTAATTCGAGAGGAATAATCGGAGGTAAACAATCATCGAGTAAATAAGCTGGGATCGCCATTTGCGGCTGTGGAACGTATTCTTTCTGAATGTTTGTGCAACTGGACAGTAGCATCACTAGGCACACGATGAGTGGCACAAATAGTGTCAGAAAGCCTCTTTTTAATAACTTCTTTGGTTTGTTCAGAACTAAGATCCACCTCATTTCGTTGGTTAAGATGATTTTTGGTAATTTTATTGAGTTGTGCTGAAAATTTTAAATACCCATTAAATAAAGCCTGTTGCGCTGCCATTTGATGATTCAGTGACATATATTGGCGATTTAACTTGTCATAATCACGCATTACCCACCACAACCAAAAAGCCAGGATCAGGCTGGTCGCCGTAAATACCTTGGTTAGCGATGTCATAGAGGATAAGCGCGGTATGACAATTGAAAATGTGGTCCGTCTTTAAAATTAACCCAGTCACCTCCCCATTCAATTTCCACGTTTAATTCCGCCGCGGCCTTTTTCATTGCTCGAGCAACCAGCTCGAACTTAGACCAATCATTCCATGGAATTTGACGGTGAATTAATGGAGCGCAGTCGACGGCATGCCCTGTTAGGTGCCGACTATTCATCGTTTGACTTTGTCCATTAGCCACTAATTGCCGTTGGCGAGCTTCATTGCGTTTTCCTTCAATAACCATGAAATCAACACGGCTCAATTTGATCGCTCGGCGCACCACTTTGACTAAATCAGGATGCACACCCCGTAAGTTTTGTTCACTACGCTGGCTAAGAAAAAATTGATTCATCATTAAACTCCAAATCGATTTTTAATAAATTGGATGATCATCTCAAAGATGCCATAGAGTTTTTTTGTTCCTAAAAAACCGATCACAACACCACAAAATTCGGCTAATAAGCTCCAAGACTCGGTATTGCCATTTTGTGCTAACCACCATTCAATAAACCGGATTGTGCCCACACTCAGCAAACCACACATCAACGCTTCCAATAAAGATTGTTTCCAAAGCATCCCTTCGCGTCGTTCACGAATATAGGCAATCGTTGTTGCAATAGAAAATCCGCCAATAAGCGGAAGATAATATTGTAGCCAACGCAAAATTGGCTCCCACCATTCATATTTGTCAGGCATAAATCTATTCACTTTATATAAGTGTTCTAATAAAAGTTTCTTTTACCATGATAACTTTATTGAACCATACTGAATAATTAATAAGCATTATTTTAAATAAAAGGCATATAACAAAGAGATAAAGTTTTCATTCAGTAAAATACTCTTTTCATAAACATAGTTTCATTAATCAGTAAAAAATATTAGTCCTATTCATTAAGGATTCATTCATAATTGACCTGATTGAAAACGCTCAGTATTAACAGATTAAT
>NZ_JAMPMC010000053.1:0-15361 GCF_028477945.1 Providencia sp. PROV261
CCTCTGAGGAAGAATTGTGAAACTATCACTAATGGTAGCTATATCGAAGAATGGAGTTATCGGGAATGGCCCTGATATTCCATGGAGTGCCAAAGGTGAACAGCTCCTGTTTAAAGCTATTACCTATAACCAATGGCTGTTGGTTGGACGCAAGACTTTTGAATCAATGGGAGCATTACCCAACCGAAAGTATGCGGTCGTAACACGTTCAAGTTTTACATCTGACAATGAGAACGTATTGATCTTTCCATCAATTAAAGATGCTTTAACCAACCTAAAGAAAATAACGGATCATGTCATTGTTTCAGGTGGTGGGGAGATATACAAAAGCCTGATCGATCAAGTAGATACACTACATATATCTACAATAGACATCGAGCCGGAAGGTGATGTTTACTTTCCTGAAATCCCCAGCAATTTTAGGCCAGTTTTTACCCAAGACTTCGCCTCTAACATAAATTATAGTTACCAAATCTGGCAAAAGGGTTAACAAGTGGCAGCAACGGATTCGCAAACCTGTCACGCCTTTTGTACCAAAAGCCGCGCCAGGTTTGCGATCCGCTGTGCCAGGCGTTAAGGCTACATGAAAATCGTACATTACGAAGCGAATGCACCATGGATAGGAAGAATGAAATGCCCAAACCCAAAGTGTGGGAAGGAAACTCCTGCCTGGCAATCGAGCGGCATGAGCGACAGTTGCCCGCATTTTTTCTGTGATACTTGCTCGAATGTAATCCATAGAGAGCAGGACCATGCATTACTGTATGAAAATGAAATCAATCAAGAGCTCTTGGATCGAATAGCAGCAACTCTTCCAGATTGCCCTTGCGGGGGTAGGTTTGTTCCTGGTGCAAACCCAAAGTGTCCGAGTTGCAAGACCGAGTACGTGCACCAATGGGATGCAGTGAAAAGGTTGAATGTACCTTTTATGCCAATCTTGGATGGTTCCTGCTTGATTCGAGATAGGCTGTATTCGTATGAAGTATGCATTGGTTCTAAACCAAAATACTGGTGGCGTTTGTTCACAAATGCCTTAACAAGTTTAGGCAAGGGACGCTCCTGACGTCGCGCCCCTGCTAAAAGCGTTAGATGCACTAAGCACATAATTGCTCACAGCCAAACTATCAGGTCAAGTCTGCTTTTATTATTTTTAAGCGTGCATAATAAGCCCTACACAAATTGGGAGATATATCATGAAAGGCTGGCTTTTTCTTGTTATCGCAATAGTTGGCGAAGTAATCGCAACATCCGCATTAAAATCTAGCGAGGGCTTTACTAAGCTTGCCCCTTCCGCCGTTGTCATAATCGGTTATGGCATCGCATTTTATTTTCTTTCTCTGGTTCTGAAATCCATCCCTGTCGGTGTTGCTTATGCAGTCTGGTCGGGACTCGGCGTCGTCATAATTACAGCCATTGCCTGGTTGCTTCATGGGCAAAAGCTTGATGCGTGGGGCTTTGTAGGTATGGGGCTCATAATTGCTGCCTTTTTGCTCGCCCGATCCCCATCGTGGAAGTCGCTGCGGAGGCCGACGCCATGGTGACGGTGTTCGGCATTCTGAATCTCACCGAGGACTCCTTCTTCGATGAGAGCCGGCGGCTAGACCCCGCCGGCGCTGTCACCGCGGCGATCGAAATGCTGCGAGTCGGATCAGACGTCGTGGATGTCGGACCGGCCGCCAGCCATCCGGACGCGAGGCCTGTATCGCCGGCCGATGAGATCAGACGTATTGCGCCGCTCTTAGACGCCCTGTCCGATCAGATGCACCGTGTTTCAATCGACAGCTTCCAACCGGAAACCCAGCGCTATGCGCTCAAGCGCGGCGTGGGCTACCTGAACGATATCCAAGGATTTCCTGACCCTGCGCTCTATCCCGATATTGCTGAGGCGGACTGCAGGCTGGTGGTTATGCACTCAGCGCAGCGGGATGGCATCGCCACCCGCACCGGTCACCTTCGACCCGAAGACGCGCTCGACGAGATTGTGCGGTTCTTCGAGGCGCGGGTTTCCGCCTTGCGACGGAGCGGGGTCGCTGCCGACCGGCTCATCCTCGATCCGGGGATGGGATTTTTCTTGAGCCCCGCACCGGAAACATCGCTGCACGTGCTGTCGAACCTTCAAAAGCTGAAGTCGGCGTTGGGGCTTCCGCTATTGGTCTCGGTGTCGCGGAAATCCTTCTTGGGCGCCACCGTTGGCCTTCCTGTAAAGGATCTGGGTCCAGCGAGCCTTGCGGCGGAACTTCACGCGATCGGCAATGGCGCTGACTACGTCCGCACCCACGCGCCTGGAGATCTGCGAAGCGCAATCACCTTCTCGGAAACCCTCGCGAAATTTCGCAGTCGCGACGCCAGAGACCGAGGGTTAGATCATGCCTAGCATTCACCTTCCGGCCGCCCGCTAGCGGACCCTGGTCAGGTTCCGCGAAGGTGGGCGCAGACATGCTGGGCTCGTCAGGATCAAACTGCACTATGAGGCGGCGGTTCATACCGCGCCAGGGGAGCGAATGGACAGCGAGGAGCCTCCGAACGTTCGGGTCGCCTGCTCGGGTGATATCGACGAGGTTGTGCGGCTGATGCACGACGCTGCGGCGTGGATGTCCGCCAAGGGAACGCCCGCCTGGGACGTCGCGCGGATCGACCGGACATTCGCGGAGACCTTCGTCCTGAGATCCGAGCTCCTAGTCGCGAGTTGCAGCGACGGCATCGTCGGCTGTTGCACCTTGTCGGCCGAGGATCCCGAGTTCTGGCCCGACGCCCTCAAGGGGGAGGCCGCATATCTGCACAAGCTCGCGGTGCGACGGACACATGCGGGCCGGGGTGTCAGCTCCGCGCTGATCGAGGCTTGCCGCCATGCCGCGCGAACGCAGGGGTGCGCCAAGCTGCGGCTCGACTGCCACCCGAACCTGCGTGGCCTATACGAGCGGCTCGGATTCACCCACGTCGACACTTTCAATCCCGGCTGGGATCCAACCTTCATCGCAGAACGCCTAGAACTCGAAATCTAACGTCCGTTCGGGCATCGAGGTCCATGTCGGGGTGGGACGGGCCCGTGGCTTCAAGATCACTTGCAGTCCGACCGCGATGTCTTGGTTGCGCGAGAGGTTGTCGATATCCTCCACTTCCATCATCAACCCTGGATAATGCCGCCGCCGTCATCGCCGCCGACGCCCGTGCCGGGCTTTTCGGGCCTGTCAGGCTTGCTCGGCCTTCAGCCTGCCTGGGCGAGATCTCCGGCGGACGGATTAACGGCGGAGCTTCGCCGCCTTTCGTGCGTGTGAAGGCCGAAGATAGTTCTCTCAAAAACATCCGTTTATGAGAGATACCAAATGTCATTTTCAGAAGACGACTGCACCAGTTGATTGGGCGTAATGGCTGTTGTGCAGCCAGCTCCTGACAGTTCAATATCAGAAGTGATCTGCACCAATCTCGACTATGCTCAATACTCGTGTGGGCTCTGTTGCAAAAATCGTGAAGCTTGAGCATGCTTGGCGGAGATTGGACGGACGGAACGATGACGGATTTCAAGTGGCGCCATTTCCAGGGTGATGTGATCCTGTGGGCGGTGCGCTGGTATTGTCGCTATCCGATCAGCTATCGCGACCTTGAGGAAATGCTGGCGGAACGCGGCATTTCGGTCGACCATACGACGATCTATCGCTGGGTCCAGTGCTACGCCCCGGAGATGGAGAAGCGGCTGCGCTGGTTCTGGCGGCGTGGCTTTGATCCGAGCTGGCGCCTGGATGAAACCTACGTCAAGGTGCGGGGCAAGTGGACCTACCTGTACCGGGCAGTCGACAAGCGGGGCGACACGATCGATTTCTACCTGTCGCCGACCCGCAGCGCCAAGGCAGCGAAGCGGTTCCTGGGCAAGGCCCTGCGAGGCCTGAAGCACTGGGAAAAGCCTGCCACGCTCAATACCGACAAAGCGCCGAGCTATGGTGCAGCGATCACCGAATTGAAGCGCGAAGGAAAGCTGGACCGGGAGACGGCCCACCGGCAGGTGAAGTATCTCAATAACGTGATCGAGGCCGATCACGGAAAGCTCAAGATACTGATCAAGCCGGTGCGCGGTTTCAAATCGATCCCCACGGCCTATGCCACGATCAAGGGATTCGAAGTCATGCGAGCCCTGCGCAAAGGACAGGCTCGCCCCTGGTGCCTGCAGCCCGGCATCAGGGGCGAGGTGCGCCTTGTGGAGAGAGCTTTTGGCATTGGGCCCTCGGCGCTGACGGAGGCCATGGGCATGCTCAACCACCATTTCGCAGCAGCCGCCTGATCGGCGCAGAGCGACAGCCTACCTCTGACTGCCGCCAATCTTTGCAACAGAGCCTCCGTCGCCATGCTCACCTCGCTTTGGTGCACACGAGTATTGAGCATAGTCGAGATTGGTGCAGATCACTTCTGATATTGAACTGTCAGGAGCTGGCTGCACAACAGCCATTACGCCCAATCAACTGGTGCAGTCGTCTTCTGAAAATGACAACTTGCTAAGTTATGAACTGTTAAGAAAATGGTGGTTTGTTGAACAAGAAAATAAAAGCTCGGCTCTTTCTCTGAAAAACTTGATCTATATAAATAATCATATATAGTTCTATGTATAGTTGATTCTATGGAGGTATTAAGATGCCAGTAACTATTAGCATTTCCGATGATGTGTACCGCAGATTGGAAGCGTTGGCTGTCGGATTCGACACACCAGAGAGAGTTATCGAGCGATTGCTCGACTCGGTTGAGGAGGGCGGACCCAAGTCAAGCGAAAACAAACCGTCCCTAACCTTTGTCCCTGATGAGACTGCTTTCAAAAATGAGCTGATAGCTCGCAAGAAGGCACAGGTCGTTCTTCATTTGAAAAACGGTGAACGAGATGTCATTCATTGGAATGCGTCTAGATTCCAACCCAGTTCAAATCTTCGAGCTAATTTATGGTCTGGCATTCTGAGAAACTGGAAGGATAAAGGGATCACCTCTGCTGAACTTTCGGTTCTACCCAGGGGCCACAATCATCCCGACGACAATACAGATCTATTAATAGCTATTGCCGGAGAAGTTCATTGGACGCTCGAAGAGGTAGAGCAGTACTTCGTTGATTACGATCTGGTAGGCAGTGACGACGGCCATCCTTACTATTACCTAGCGACGTTCAGTGATGAGACACCTGACGAGCTGAAGCGAATTGCAGGGCTGAACAGCTCAAATCAACTTCACATGGGTCTAAACATAGTTCCGGATGAAGATCAGGGAGAATTCGAGTAGAGTAATATCTTCATATAATCAATACTTTATGTGTTTTGTGATTGGTAAGTTTTACTCCACATTTACTCCAAAAAACATATAATTTATTGATTTAAAATAACTAATTACTTTCTGTATTGGCAAGTAAAAATTTGCTTAGCTAAAAGTTGTGGCAGCTTGCTATCTTATCAGCAAGCTGCTGTAAAACTGAGTGGTGCGTTATAGGCTTAGAAAAGGTTTATAGGTTAATTAGCTATAGAACGGTATTTGTTTCAAATGATTTAATGCAAGTTCTAACTTACTCGAGTCAAATAACCTAAGTTTACGTTGCGCCCATCTATCCCCTGCTGGCCACTGGCGTATTCCTTCAAGTAAGGATTCAATACTAGGTGAAGATTGTTTTTTGTACAGTAACCAGTCTACAGTGGAGAGAAGCTCTATCCCAAAAGGAGATTCGAACCCATCAATAAGCTTTGTTGTCTTCTCTAGTGCGGATAAATAGTCTTTTGCTTCGGTTTTTAAATACAGCTCAATCGTAGCGCGTTTATCATCATTAAACCAAATTACATCCAATGGACTACAATCACTAATCCGTTTTTCACTCTTGAGGTAGCTTCCATCTAGTCCGTTTAGTAAGTGGCGTAACTTATCGGCGTAGGGGCCATAGTTTTTGGCTTCAAACTTTAGGTTTAATGGATTTTTTAGCCCTTCAGCCTCTATTGTACGTTCTAAAAACCAAGCTAACTTCTGTATTTCCAATAGGCTACAATCCATCCCCATAACCCAATAGCGACGGATAAGTTCTGCGATTAAGGCACGAGCAGGTGTCAGTTTTTCAACGCCTTTTGGTTTAGCAACATTTTGATATTTTGCTATTGGCTCATAAACAATAATTTTTACGTTTTGAAGATCACCTAATATTTCCACAATATGAGGTTTGACGTCATCCCAATTGAGGCCACCATTACCAGCACCTAATGGCGGGATCGCAATAGATTTAACATGATTTTCTTCAATGAAATTACGTAAATCAAACAAGCCATCAATAATCCACTGAATTTGAGATTTTGCTCGCCAATGCTGCTTTGTTGGGAAATTAACAATCCAACGAGGGCCCATGAGCTCACCTGTTTCAGTGACAAACATTTTTCCAGTTTGCACTTCATGTGTTTTACATGCTTTAGCATATGCAGCCATATTGGCGGGAAAGCGCTCTTTAAACATTAACGCGATCCCTTTACCCATAACACCAACAGTATTGACGGTATTAACGAGCGCTTCTACGTCAGCTTCTAACAAATTACCCTGAGTAAATTCTATCATTATCAGCCTCCTTAAAAGTACCAGTTTGGAATGCAATGGATATCTAAATGAATCTCAAGTTGGCTGGCTTTTGCTTGAAGTTCTAGCTGGGTTTCTTTTGTGTAACAAACAGCACCCAATAGAGCCTCTATAGGAACATGTTTATAAATTAAAGCTTCCGCTTGATACCTTTCAACTTTTTCAGGGTCATCAGGGTCACGGTGAAAATTACGCTGCTGTAGTAAAGCCCAATCTATCGCCGTTAGATCTGTTAACTGGTTATAAAACTGAGACGTCACAGGATATGCATGACGATCGGTGAATACAAAAGGTATCTTTAGGGCGGCTATTTTATACATGCTGGAAACCAAGATGATAATATCATCATTGGGAACTTTTCGCACCCCACCACGACCTGTGTAAATATTATACATCATTGGAGAAAAAGGCGTAAAATAGAAAGGCACATAATCATTAAGTACGCCATTTGGTTGAATAGGTACATGACGTTGATTACGGCGGCTAATTAGGTCTGTATTGCCAATAGTCACCCAATTAGGCGACAGATGTTCACTATTTCCTGCATATAAGCCATTGGCAAAAAGCCAAGGAATATTCTGACGATGGGTTATTCTCCAGATAAGTGCTTTTTCTGGGTTTAGGTTCATATACGCCATTAACAAAACATTCCTTCATTGATAGCAACTTCAAGGTTTAAATTAAGGGGCTCTAACTCTCTGTTAACGATTTTTTCAACTTCCTTTGTGGGAACATAAATTTTGAAAAACTTTGATGCATCAACAACCGTTGGTGAAAGACATTCTGCCATACAAATGCTTTTGCTGTCAGGATCATGGTAATCACGTAGATTCATTATATCCCAGTCAATAAGAGCAAAGCCTTCATTGTAGTCATAAATTTTAATATTGGCTTCAGCCAAAGGGTGCCTTAGAATAATTTTCCAGTTTTCTTTTTGAGCCAACTCTCTTTTAATCGTAATGAGTACAAATTTTTCATTAGGAAAATTTTTTTGCACTCTGCCATCAAAGGGATTGCGTGAAAACCAATGAAACGGAACATAGCTATCTAATTGATGTTTTTTTCTACCTTCGATGATCTCTTTGTCTGCAATATCATGAAATTTCTTAATGTCTACTCTTGGCTTTAAGCCCTCAATCAATATATTTCTTATATTTTTCAAACTAGTAAGATGATATATTAGCTTTTTTGTTTTGATATCATTCATATAGTATTCCTTTGATTATTATAAAAATAATATAATTAGAGTGTTAGTTTAATTATTTCATCTAATTATCAAGAGAATATCGCAATATATGGCAAAGAGCAGTGATAGTGCTAACATCATTAAGAAATACTTATTATTTGGATGATGTCTGCTTAACGTTAATTTTGTCTTAATCCTTCTTGTGATTTTTCTTTTTATAATGTCGAGCTAATTTTAGTCATAGGTTATATTCATGAGCATTAAGCTTCCTACCAATATACACATCTACAATTTTGTACAGCGACCTGACCTTATCGATGAATCCGATGAACTGCTGGATAAATTATGGCCAGAGTTTATGAGCCAAACTGCTGTTTGTGATGAATATTGGCAAGTATTGTATGAAGAGCCGAATGCACAATTTCAGTTTTTAGCTGTCGCGAATGTGGATGGAAAAGAGAAGGTAGTCGGTGTCATTAAAGCGATCTCCTTTCTATGGCCTGATGAAAATCTGACAAAACTGCCTGATTTTGGTTGGGATGATATTTTCAATTTTGCGGTTGAGAATAAACAAGGTGAAGATCGCTATATTTCTGCATTATCAGTGACGATTGAGCCTGAATATCGTGGTTATCAAATTCCAGCACTACTGATTAATGCGTTGAAAAAAGCGGCTGTAGCGTATGGGGCGAAGGCGGTTGTTGTTCCTGTACGACCCACTTTAAAGCATCGTTATCCTCTACAATCATTTGACGATTATTGTGCATGGAAAAATGCACAAGGGGAGCCTTTTGACCCTTGGATACGCACGCATTGGCGATTAGGGGGTAAAATTTTACAGCCTGTATATCGTTCTATGGTGATTGCTGGCACCATTAAACAATGGGAGTCATGGACAGGCATGCGTTTTATGCAGTCTGGCCAATATATTGTACCGCAGGCGTTAGTTCCCGTTAATATCGATACACAAGCTCAATGGGGCGAATATATCGAGCCTAACCTTTGGATGTTGCACTCTCTGGGAAATGAATAAAGGGAGTGCTATGTAAATGTTTATGCATGCCATACTATTTCTAATGTTAGGGCGTTGATATTTTTCTTTTTTAATTGTTTATTTGAAATATCAGTCGGTGACTTAATCTGTAATTCGATTACTGTGGGTAAATACTGTGGCTTTTCCTTGGCGGCAGAAACCGACTAACGTTAAATTTGCTTTTTGCGCGACTTCAATGGCTAATGAGGTCGCAGCAGAAACAGCAAACAAAATCTCAGCGCCACAGCTTGCCGCCTTTTGCACCATCTCATAACTCGCTCGACTAGAAACCAATACGGCACCTTGTTGCCAATCATGACGGTGTTTCATACCTAAAAGTTTATCCAATGCGACATGGCGGCCAACATCTTCACAACCGCCAACCAATTGACCCTCTGGTGAAATCCACGCGGCAGCATGAGTACATCCAGTGAGTGCTCCGATTTCTTGCACTTTTTTTAGCTCAGATAATGCGTTATCTAAGTGACTTAGTGAGAAAGTTTGGGTGAATGGCAGTGGGGAAATAGGTTTAAAAATTTCGTCGAGTTGTTCCGTGCCGCAAATACCACAGCCTGTCCGGCCGGCGAGGTTGCGCCTGCGCTCTTTCAACCCCATGAAACGGCGGCTGGATAACTCAACATGCACTTCAATACCACGATGGCAGCCTTGAACAATATCAATTCCACGAATTTCTTGCCTTGACTGTATGATCCCTTCCGATAATGAGAACCCAACAGCAAAATCTTCTAAATCTTTTGGGGTCGCCATCATAACGACATGAGATATCCCATTATAAACCAAAGCAACAGGTAATTCTTCGGCTACCCAATCAGTTACAGACTGATCGAGGTTGCCTTTTTGTTGCACACTTGTGTGATTTGCGCCAATCATTTTGATGGATTTTGACAATTTCGTGTTATTTGTTTCATGCATTAGATGAATTCCTAGCATTAATGATACATAATATTGATTATGGGTAAAAAGAATTTACACCATTTATCAGGCAATGAACCTGAATACGATACGGAAGACGTTGAATAAGAACAGTTTACCTGAATAATGCGATTTAAAACATTCACCGGGTAACAAGAGCAATGTAAATGAGGAGATCCCCATGCAAGTCAGCAGAAGACAGTTCTTTAAGATCTGTGCTGGCGGTATGGCGGGTACGACGGCAGCAGCATTGGGTTTTGCACCCTCAACTGCGTTAGCGTCCACACGTCAGTATAAATTACTGCGTGCGAAAGAAACCCGAAATACCTGCACGTACTGCTCTGTCGGTTGTGGGCTATTGATGTATAGCTTAGGCGATGGAGCGAAAAATGCGAAAGAGAGCATTTTTCATATCGAAGGTGACCCGGACCATCCGGTAAACCGCGGCGCACTCTGCCCGAAAGGTGCAGGACTTATCGACTTTATTCATAGTGAAAGTCGACTCAAATACCCTGAAGTACGCGAACCAGGTACGAATGAGTGGAAACGTATCACTTGGAACGAAGCGTTTGACCGCATCGCCAAGTTGATGAAAGAAGACCGTGATGCCAATTTTATTAAACAAAACAAAGATGGTGTAACGGTTAACCGTTGGCTGACAACAGGTATGCTCTGTGCATCAGCCGCCAGTAATGAAACAGGTTTTGTCACCCAAAAATTTAGTCGCGCCCTCGGCATGCTTGCCGTGGATAACCAAGCGCGTGTCTGACACGGACCAACGGTAGCAAGTCTTGCTCCAACATTTGGTCGCGGTGCGATGACCAACCACTGGGTTGATATTAAAAACGCTAACCTTGTTGTTGTTATGGGTGGTAATGCGGCAGAAGCGCATCCAGTCGGTTTCCGCTGGGCGATGGAAGCCAAAATCCATAATAAAGCCAAACTGATTGTTATTGATCCACGCTTTACCCGTACAGCGGCAGTGGCGGATTTCTACACGCCTATACGTTCTGGTACTGATATTGCGTTCTTGTCAGGTGTGATCAAATACCTACTGGATAATAAAAAAATCCAGCAAGAGTATGTGGAAGCCTACACTAACGCCAGCCTGATCATCCGTGAAGATTACGGTTTTGATGATGGTTTGTTCACAGGCTATGATCCCGAAAAACGTCAGTATGATAAAACGACGTGGAACTACGAGATGGATGAGAATGGTTTCGCACGACGCGACCCAACGCTCACTCACCCTCACTGTGTCTTGAACTTACTAAAAGAGCACGTTAGCCGTTATACACCAGAAGTGGTGAATAACATCTGCGGTACCCCAATCGAAGATTTCCTGAAAGTTTGCGAGTACATTGCAGAAACGAGTGCGAAAGATAAGACGGCCTCATTCCTATACGCACTTGGCTGGACACAACATACTATCGGTGCGCAAAACATCCGTACGATGGCGATGATCCAGTTACTGCTAGGTAATATGGGTATGCTAGGTGGCGGTGTTAACGCACTGCGTGGTCACTCGAATATCCAAGGTCTGACTGACTTAGGTTTATTATCTCAAAGCTTACCGGGTTATCTGACTTTACCGTCAGAAAAACAAACTACCCTCGAAAGCTATTTGGCTGCGAATACACCCAAAATGACCCTACCAGGTCAGGTTAACTATTGGGGCAATTACCCGAAATTCTTCGTCAGTATGATGAAGACATTCTATGGTGATAAAGCGCAGAAAGAGAATGATTGGGGCTTTGACTGGTTGCCTAAATGGGATCAGGGCTACGACGTATTGCGTTATTTCGAGATGATGGATAAAGGTGAAGTCAATGGCTATATCTGCCAAGGCTTTAACCCATTAGCCTCATTCCCGAACAAAAACAAAATTATCAAATCGCTATCTAAGCTGAAATTCTTGGTCACCATCGATCCGCTGAACACAGAAACGTCAAACTTCTGGCAAAATCACGGTGAAATGAATGACGTTGACCCGTCTGCAATTCAGACAACGGTCTTCCGTCTGCCATCTTGCTGTTTTGCTGAAGAAAATGGTTCGATTGTTAACTCAGCGCGTTGGCTACAGTGGCACTGGAAAGGTGCAGATGCACCCGGTGAAGCGATTAGCGATGGCGAAATTCTGTCGGGTATCTACCACCGTATACGCCAACTCTATGAAACAGAGGGTGGTGAGTCGCCAGAGCCAGTCTTGAACATGACTTGGAACTACTTTGACCGTGATAATCCAACACCGGAAGAAGTGGCTCAGGAAAGCAATGGTTATGCGCTGGTGGATCTGAAAGATGCCGATGGCAACATCATTGTGAAGAAAGGCGAACTACTGAGTTCGTTCGCTCAATTGCGTGATGATGGTACGACATCAAGTGGCTGTTGGATCTTTGCTGGTAGCTGGACACCGAAAGGTAACCAGATGGCGCGTCGTGATAACTCTGACCCTACTGGCCTAGGTAATACCCTTGGTTGGGCGTGGGCATGGCCATTAAACCGTCGTGTTATCTATAACCGAGCATCTGCTGACCCAATGGGTAAACCATGGGATCCTCGCCGTCAAATTCTTGAGTGGGATGGCAGCAAGTGGATTGGTATGGACGTACCAGACTATAGCAATGCGCCTCCGGGAAGTGGTGTGAATCCGTTTATTATGCAACCGGAAGGGATGGGTCGCCTATTTGCACTAGACAAAATGGCAGAAGGTCCGTTCCCAGAACACTATGAACCGATTGAAACTCCGCTCGATACTAACCCATTACATCCAAATGTGGTCTCGAACCCGGCTGCGCGTGTGTTCAAAGATGACTGGGCGCAAATGGGTAAAGCGACAGAGTTCCCTTATGTTGGAACAACCTATCGCTTAACAGAGCATTTCCACTATTGGACAAAACATGCGTTGTTGAATGCCATTATTCAGCCACAACAATTCATTGAAATTGGTGATCGTTTGGCGAAAGAAAAAGGTATTAAACAAGGTGATATGGTGAAAGTCAGCTCTAAGCGTGGCTATATCAAAGCGAAAGCAGTTGTGACGAAACGTATTCATACGTTGAAAGTCAACGGCAAGGATGTGGATACGATTGGTATTCCTATCCACTGGGGCTTTGAGGGCTTAGCAGTGAAAGGCTTTATTGCAAATACACTGACACCATATGTGGGTGATGCCAACACGCAAACGCCGGAATTTAAATCATTCCTTGTCAATGTGGAAAAGGTGTAAGGAGATAAATTATGTCAATGCAATCACAAGACATTATTCGTCGCTCCGCCACCAATTCCCTGACGCCCCCCGCGCAAGTGAGGGACTTTAAGGAAGAAGTGGCGAAGCTGATTGACGTGACTACCTGTATTGGCTGTAAGGCTTGTCAGGTAGCATGTTCAGAGTGGAACGATATTCGTGACAAAATCGGCACTAACGTTGGGGTATATGATAACCCAACGGATTTGACCGCGAAGTCGTGGACCGTTATGCGCTTTTCTGAAGTGGAAGAAAATGGCAAGTTCGAGTGGCTGATCCGTAAAGATGGCTGCATGCACTGCTATGACCCAGGCTGTTTGAAAGCTTGTCCGTCAGAAGGTGCGATCGTTCAGTATAAAAACGGTATTGTTGACTTCCAATCTGAGCACTGTATTGGGTGTGGCTATTGTATTGCGGGGTGTCCGTTCAACATTCCACGCATCAACAAAGAAGATAACCGTGCATACAAATGTACGCTCTGTGTCGACCGCGTTGAAGTTGGACAAGAGCCTGCTTGCGTGAAAACCTGTCCTACAGGCGCTATTCATTTTGGTAGCAAAGAGGATATGACGGCGCTGGCAGGCGACCGTGTGGCTGAACTGAAAACACGTGGTTACAACAACGCGGGTCTTTATGATCCAGAAGGCGTTGGTGGTACACACGTAATGTATGTTTTGCATCACGCTGATAAACCTCAGTTGTATCATGGTTTGCCGGACAACCCGACAATCAGTCCAACAGTCACTTTCTGGAAAGGTATCTGGAAGCCGTTAGCAGCGGTTGGTTTTGCTGCGACCTTTGCGGCGGCCATCTTCCACTATGTGGGTATTGGTCCGAACCGCGTCTCCAAGAAAGAAGAAGAAGAGGCTCTGAAAGATATTCAGGACTCAAAATCTTCTGAGACTTCAAAGTCAGTTGAAGGGGAGGATCAAAAATGATGCCGCAGGATAATGAAAAAATTATTCGCCATAAGCCGATTGAGAGGATCAATCACTGGGCGGTTGTGATTTGCTTCTTGTTCACTGCTATCAGTGGATTGGGGTTTTTCTTCCCATCACTGAACTGGTTCATGAACATTTTTGGCACATCACAACTTGCTAGGATCCTGCATCCTTTTGTTGGTACCGCGATGTTCCTGCTGTTCGTCTTTATGTTTTTCCGTTATTTTCACCACAACTTTATCAACAAAGAAGATATTAAGTGGGCGAAAAATATCGGTAAGGTATTGAAAAACGAAGAAGCTGGGGATGTTGGTCAATATAACCTTGGTCAAAAAGGGGTATATTGGGTTGTCTCTATCTGCTTAGTGCTACTGGCTGTAAGTGGCGTGATTATGTGGCGTCCTTACTTTGCAGACTTTTTCTCAATCCCAATTTATCGTGCAGCGATTATCGTGCACTCCATTTCAGCGATAGCTCTGATCATTATGATTATCGTGCACGCTTATGCCGCAATCTGGGTGAAAGGCTCTGTGCGTGCGATGGTGGAAGGTTGGGTAACCCGTGGTTGGGCGAAAAAGCATCACCCGCGTTGGTACCGTGAAATCGTCGAAAAAGAGAAACAGCAGCAACAAGAGAAAAATTAAACCTTTCAATTGTTGAGTTCTGATAATAAACCCACAAACAAGAATATTGTTTGTGGTTTTTTTCATAAAAAGAGGATTAAAAAATGGAACACTTTCTTTTTATATTCATATAAAGTGTACGCTTTGATTAATTTTAAGAATAAACATAATGAGTGTAATAACTTTTTTCTCTATTATCATAATATAGAAAAATACATAACCGATTCTATTTTAATAAAACAAATATGACGTACCGATAAAGATCATTATTAATCACTTTCTTTTTATGAGTTGTTTTATTCACCTGATTAAGGAGTAGATCAAATAAATAATAATTGAATATTATTCAATAATAATTAACTTATTGTTGAATTTTATTTAATCCAATAAAACAGTAGTGCGGTTAATTGGTTGATTTTAAATATAATTTGTTGTTTGTGAATGTTTATTTAAGAACATCCAATTATGTTATTTATTTTTAGTCAACCAAATAGGATTCTCTAAATAAGATGTAATAATGTCTTATTATAATAATCCATATTGTTTATTTTGGTATATATAGATAGAGGTTTGTTCTATTATTGAAAGAATAGGGTATTAATAACTGTTAATCATTAATAGGAAAGGATAATTGAGCTATTAAAACACATTATTTCTGTCGTCTAGACATTAAGTGAAATATTTATTATAACGGTGTAAATCATTATTTATTAATAAAATCCATCTAAATAAAATCTTTATTTTTTGAAATGACTTTCACCACAGCTAAATAAATATTCAATTCCATTTACGACAGCTAAATAATGAGGTAATTCATGGATCTTCCTT
>NZ_JAMPMC010000054.1:0-2969 GCF_028477945.1 Providencia sp. PROV261
TACAAGGTATCAAAGTACTCGATTTCACCGGTGTACAGTCAGGGCCATCTTGTACCCAAATGTTAGCGTGGTTTGGTGCTGACGTAATTAAAATTGAACGCCCAGGCGTCGGTGATGTGACGCGCAATCAGTTAAGAGATATTCCTGATGTCGATGCGCTTTATTTTACCATGCTCAACAGTAATAAGCGTTCTGTTGAACTGAATACCAAAACGCCGGAAGGCAAAGAAGTCATGGAACGCCTGATTAAGCAAGCGGATATATTAGTTGAAAACTTCCATCCGGGTGCTATCGACCATATGGGCTTTACTTGGGAACATATTCAAGAGCTAAATCCACGGTTAATCTTTGGCTCTATCAAGGGGTTCAATGAGAACTCCCCTTATGCAGATGTAAAAGCGTATGAAAACGTTGCGCAAGCTGCGGGTGGAGCGGCGTCAACCACAGGTTTTTGGGATGGCCCACCATTAGTCAGTGCAGCAGCACTAGGCGACAGCAACACGGGAATGCACTTATTAATTGGTCTACTAGCCGCCTTGTTACACCGTGAAAAAACCGGAAAAGGGCAACGCGTGACAATGTCGATGCAAGATGCCGTATTAAACCTTTGCCGTGTGAAGTTGCGCGACCAGCAGCGTTTAGAAAAAGTGGGCTATCTTGAAGAGTATCCTCAGTATCCAAACGGTAAATTCGGTGATGCCGTTCCGCGTGGGGGCAACGCTGGTGGCGGTGGCCAGCCGGGTTGGATCTTGAAGTGTAAAGGTTGGGAAACGGATCCAAACGCATACATCTATTTTACTATCCAAGAGCAAGATTGGGAGCAAACTTGTATTGCTATTGGCAAGCCAGAGTGGGCGAAAGACCCTGCCTACAGCACACCACAAGCGCGCCAACCACATATCTTCGATATTTTTGCTGAAATTGAAAAATTCTTAGCCGATAAAGACAAACATGAAGCCGTTGAATATTTAAGCAAATATGGTGTGCCATGTGCGCCTGTATTGAGCATGCGTGAGATTGCTCGTGACCAATCATTACGCGATAGCGGCAGTATTGTTGAAGTTGAGCAACCAAAACGCGGGACTTATCTCACTGTTGGTTGTCCAATGAAGTTCTCATCATTCACCCCTGAGATTAAGAGTGCGCCACTGTTAGGTGAGCATACCGAGGAAGTGTTAACTGAGTTAGGTTATAGCGCGGAGCAGATTGCCTCAATGCGCGCCAATAAAGCCATTTAACGCGAATAAATGAGGGGGGCGCTAATAAGCCCCCTCCACACTTTCTTTTTACATATTTCATGAGGTGGACATGTCGACTGATCAAACCCAAAATTTGACTGATGGTATGCATATTATTGTTGATGCACTGAAAAAAAATGGCATTGACACAATTTATGGTGTTGTGGGGATCCCTGTGACGGATATGGCTAGGCATGCACAGGCTGAAGGTATTCGTTATATTGGTTTTCGTCATGAGCAATCTGCGGGTAATGCTGCGGCAATCAGCGGCTTTTTAACCCAAAAACCCGGCATCTGTTTAACGGTGTCTGCACCGGGGTTTCTAAATGGTATGGTGGCATTAGCGAATGCGACGACCAATGGCTTTCCAATGATACAAATCAGCGGCTCCAGTGATAGAGCAATTATCGACCTACAACAAGGCGATTATGAAGAGCTGGATCAAATGAATACCGCTAAGCCCTTTGTTAAAGCATCCTACCGAGTCAATAAACCGGAAGACCTTGGTATTGCTCTGGCTCGCGCAATTCGTGCTGCTGTTTCTGGTCGTCCTGGTGGCGTCTATCTTGACTTAACAACCGAAGTATTGGCTGCGGTTATGGACAAAGATGCAGCAGACAAAACAATCTTTACGGTTGAAGACCCTGCTCCACGCCAACTACCTGCGCCTGAATCTGTTGATAAAGCACTTAAATTATTGGCATCGGCAAAGCGTCCGTTGATTATTTTAGGTAAAGGGGCAGCCTATGCCCAAGCGGATGAAAATATTCGTCAATTTATTGAAACAACAGGTATCCCTTACTTGCCTATGTCGATGGCAAAAGGGTTATTGCCAGATAATCACCCACAATCAGCCGCGTCAGCACGTTCCCATGCACTCTCTAATGCCGATGTCGTCGTATTAATGGGGGCACGCCTAAACTGGCTATTAGATCACGGAAAAGGCAAACACTGGTCGCCAGAGACGAAATTTATTCAATTAGATATTGAGCCATCTGAAATCGATAGCAATCGTCCAATAACAGCCCCTGTTGTCGGCGATATCTATTCAAGTGTTGCCGCACTACTTGAAGGGTTAAAAACCACACCAGTGAAGTCACCGAGCGATTGGATGGCTGGGATTGATGAGCATAAGAAAGCAAATAGCGAGAAGATGGCCGCTAAGCTGAATACCGATACATCACCGATGAACTATTTCAATGCATTGCGCGCAATTCGCGATGTGTTAGTCGACCATAAAGACGTTTATGTGGTGAATGAAGGGGCTAACACCCTCGATAATGCACGAAATATCATCGATATGTATGAACCTCGCAAACGTCTCGACTGTGGTACTTGGGGCGTGATGGGGGTTGGTATGGGTTATGCTATTGGTGCAGCGGTCACTAGCGGTAAGCCTGTCGTGGCTATTGAGGGAGATAGTGCGTTTGGTTTTAGTGGTATGGAAATTGAAACTATCTGCCGTTATCAACTGCCAGTCACCATTTTAATCTTTAACAATGGGGGGATTTACCGTGGCGATGGCGTCAATTTACATGGCGATAAGGACCCGTGCCCAACGGCATTAATGGCAGGCGCACGTTATGACAAGATGATCGAGGCTTTTGGCGGCATCGGTTATAACGCAACGACACCAGATGAAATTCAACAGGCGCTAAAAGCAGGTCTTGAGTCTGGTAAACCGACATTGATTAATGTGGTTATTGATCCAGCAGTAGGAACAGAAAGTGG
>NZ_JAMPMC010000055.1:0-18023 GCF_028477945.1 Providencia sp. PROV261
TTCGGCACCGAATACAGAATCAGGTAAAGAGGATGCAAGGATATTACCGCCAATATAAGGACTCGCACCTTCTGTGATCACCATACGCCCTGAAACATCCTGTGCCACCAAACCCGACCCCACAAGCTGAGTCGTGATGGTATTGACTAAGCCACTCATGGTCACATAATCGGTTAAGAGCGAGATGTAATACACCCCCCCCTGCCAGCTTATTGTGAAAGTTTCAGGCTCTAACGTGAAATCATAGGTACGGGGTGATCCACTGGCTTCAATCGAGGCGGCAACCCCTCCAACCCCAGGCACGGCTGGCTGACGTGGCGCGTAACTTTTCACAAACAAATCATAGTGATTGTCATTGAACACAAGTGTAATAGGTTGACCGACATACGGAGCCAGCTCACTCATATCACCATAAATCACACTGTGGCTATTTTCCGTTTTTACCGTAAACGTGTCAGGGGCTTCAATCGTGATAATAGACCCGACTTCCCATGAGGCAGGGATAGTTGAGTCATTCGGTGTTTCTTCGTCGCTGGATTCGGTGTTGATCATCGAAATCGAGGACCCCGAAACGACCACCGCTTCAGCATTCACACTGACACTTTTTGGCGCACTGGAACTCAAATCAAGCCCCGTGGTACCTGCTGTGGTGGTACCGACTTCCGTGGAGTTATACCAATTTTCGGTACGAACATCCCCCGTCACATCAACACCTGGCTGATAAATCGCATAACTGACATCGTCGCCAAAGGAGGAAATTGGGGTATTGCCGATTTTGATGTTAGACGCATTAATCGCAAAATTGCCACGCCCCACACACAGGAACATTTGCGTACGGTATATTTTCGGGTCCGCTTTATCGAACCGGCTAATGGGCTGAACAAGATAGTCGGGAAACACACGAAATCGCCCAAATACCTCACGGATGGGGTCGCCTAGTTTAGCGCTATTGGCTTTCGCGGGGTTTAACTCAAGTTGGTCGCCATTACCTGATGATGAATAGCCGCCCACATCAATATTGCGCATCATAAAGATAGAATATGCGGCTGTTGCTACGGCGATCCCCACCGCAATCCAGCCGATAGTTGCAGCTTCAAGACCAAATGGAACGGGATAAATTTTTACATCATCTTCAGCGCGAATAACCGTGAGTGGCCAATCATTCGGATGAATGTGGAAGCCGTTAACGTCAATACTGATCGGTTGAGTATCTTCATTATGATACCCGTTCACCTTCTCCGTTAACCACTGGTGCAAGCTCAGATTGCCGTGTTGGTGAGTTTCTAGCGGCTCACCTTGTAGGCGTGAAGGATAAATTCGAATGGTCACTGGTAATACTCCACATGCGAAAATCGTCGCTCAAATCGAGATAAAGGTAAAATGGTGACATTAGATTTCGGGTTGCACTCAACGGCATGCAGTAATCCGTTAATCTCCACAACAATGGCCACATGGGTGATCATGCTACTGGTATAACAGGCAGCGACTGCCCCTTGTACCGGATCGCAACGGTTGACGGTTTTCGCCAGCAACTTGGCCTCTTTGTCCAACCCGTTATTGTCTTTAGTTATCCCCTCAAAAACTGGCCATGCAGGTAAATTTAAATCTTGTCGGATTTCGTGAACAATGCCGTAACAGTCTAAATAAGGATAAGCTCGTCCGCCCTTCTGCCAAGTGACAGAACGGTATTTATCAATGTTAAACATAGAATGCCCTTAAGAGAGGTAACGAAGCCCTGCGTGCTCGGCGAGGTTATAACGATGACGAGGCCACGCGGTATCAAGAATATTCATGTAACCTGCGGTGATCTGTACATCAGCCCACGTCCATTGCCCTGATTTAACGGTTAGTGTGAAAGGCGGCTTACTCGGTGCGGTGAGATCAATATCAAGGTATTGACGATAAGTGACCTCTGCCAATGTGCCATTAGGATTTTCATTGTACTTGTCAATTGCTTCCCGTATTGCACCTGACACAATGCCGTCAATATTACTGATCGCAAACTTGAGGTCTTGGGTACCATCTTCATTGCGTGCCGGTAGCGCAATATCCATCCCGCACGCAATAAATGTCACTAGACGCCCATCCTCTAATTTTGCCTCAATGTCCTCCCATCCCTTAGTTAGCCAGTAATCCTCACCGTTCACCCTGATTTGCAAGGTTTCAATTTCCACCTCTGAACCACCCGAGGCATACAGTCGATTTAATATTGTCATGCTTCTGGCCACTCTCTGTTTAATGCAATATCGAGAATATCGGCGTTAACAACGATATCAGGGAATAAACCGTAATCTTTAGGTAACAACGGCTTTTCCCACAACTCTAACGTTGCAGAAAACCGCCAGTAATTTGGCATTTCTAAATGGGGGCCATCATAAATATCCGTAAACCGACACTTAACCCACTCATGACACCCAAGCGGACTTTTTAGCTGCATCATAAACCACGCTGCACCATCCGTTAGCGCATCGCGGTACCACGCTTCAAACAATTGCGCCTGTTGCGGTTTAGGAAACAGCCACTGTACCGTGGTGTTTGTCGGGGTTGAGGTATAAATTCGCCGCTGCCTTGCGCGGCCTGAGCTTAATTGCGTTCGGCGAAGTGGCGATATGGGCTTAAACCCGTACCCTTCCGCTAACG
Organism: Providencia sp. PROV261; assembly: GCF_028477945.1. Lineage (NCBI taxonomy): Bacteria > Pseudomonadati > Pseudomonadota > Gammaproteobacteria > Enterobacterales > Morganellaceae > Providencia > Providencia sp. PROV261. The sequence continues at coordinate 2,641 of NZ_JAMPMC010000055.1, forward strand.
GTAATGGCAAAAAATCATGAGGGTAATAAATTTCACTCATTTAATGGAACTCCGATTCGGGTACATATAGTGAAGCGTTTTCCCAAAATTGGTTTGTGGCTTGATGATTTCGCTAGTTAATTCATCCTTGATTTGCTTAGCTAGCCGCTTATTGCTTGCTTCAATGGCTTGCAATGTGGCGTCATCGGGCTTGCCTGAAAACGAGTTATGAATATTGATTTCAGGGTTAATGCTACCTTGCATCGCTTGTTGCTCATTACGTTCATTGCGCACACGCTCCAAGGTTGCATCGAGTTTTGCCGAGGTTTGAGAAGTGACAACACGCTCACCCTTTTGTAATAACCATGTTCCCGTTTCAGGTACTTTATCCAAACCATCATGCGCCATACCTGATAATGACAACGCACCGATCCCCGCAGCCATTGGCTCGGCAAAGGCTGATGCACTCGCTGCCGCAATCGGCGCCATTGCAGGACCGACTAACGGGATGGCGGCTGTTGATGCGTAGGCATTTAATGCAGCTAACTTCGCCATGGCTTGAGCATTGGTGAATAAAGAGGTACCTGCAGAGGCTTGAGTCGTTTTCCCAACAGCTAACTGAACACCTTGATAAACCAACCATTTAGCCGTCATATCAGTCAGCATACTTAGCGAGGATTGACCTATATCGCTAATGACTGAACTCACTGCGCCACCTAGATTCTTGGTGCCATTTGCAAGGCCTTTTAACGTTTCACTAATGGATGATGTTGTCGAGTCGGCTATGCTAGTGATTGAATCATATGCCATTTGACTATGATTTTTCGCCTGATCCATCCAATCGACTAACGCCGAACTGGTGCCCGCCAGCCAGTCCCTTTCTGCATCTTCCGCTTCACGATATTTTTTCTCTAATGCATCAAGTGCTTGCTGCCTTGCAATAATGGCATCCTTACCTTGGTCGGTTTTACTAAACACACGCTCTACCTGTTGGCGCTCTTCAAACTTATTCTTTTCTCGACTCCCCATTCCCCGAGAGCCTTTTGCTAGCTCAGTATCATCTTGAAATTTACGAGTAGCATCATTTAGGTCTTTAAGCGCATCCGCCATTTCACGCTGTTTTCGCACCGCTTCATCGGCTTTTTCAGTCCACTTCGCCAGTTCAACCGCTGAGGATTGGATAGATTTACGTTGTTCGGTTGTCCACTTGGAGCCAACTTCATTAGCAGCTGCATATAGCGCAGCTGCTTTTTCGCCTTTTTCCGCTCGTTCTTTTTGTACAGCGATAGCAACACTAAGGTCTGCTATTTTGTCACGATACCGTTCGGCGATCCGCTCAGACTCTTTCATCTCAGCACCGCCTGATTTAAGCGATTTACTCATTCGCTCGCGTTCATCAAAAGCTTTCAGCTTGTCGCTAATATACTGTTTTTTGTGCTCGTCATTAGAAAATGTACTTTCCGCCTCCCAAATGGCTCGCTGCTCAACCTGATCTCGCTGCTTCATACCAGCAAGAATACGCTCCTGTTCAGCACTCCATAGCATCTGCCTCTGCTGATCATTTAATTCTGGCCGGTTGCCCACTAACATCGGCGATTGTGTCAATAACTGACGACTAGACAGTAAGTTGTTACCGAGTGAAAGTAATCTATTAAACTCAGATTCTTGGGCTATTTCTCTCCCCATCACGGCTAGCTTTTGATTTTTTGCCGTGTTTAATTCATGGAATGCCTTGACCGTCTGAACCGTCAACCCATTAAGAACACTGATAGTTTTCCCGCGCTCTTGTTCTTTTTCTATCAATGTTTGCTCAGCGGCTGCAACATCAATTGTTAGCTTCTGGATCTGCTTATAGTAATCTGCTTTATTTTCACTAGCCATTGTGCTTCCATGGCTTGCTAGCACATCGTGCATTTTCTGGATATTGTTTTTTGTCTGTATGATCTGCCTGTTAAGTTCTTCTATCTCTTCTGTTTGAGCTTTTAGTGCATCTTTGGTTTTCCTGCCCTCATCTAATGACTCATTTAGAGACATTTTTTTCGTGCGGGCTGCAATATCATCTAACGTTTTTGCATACTCAAGGGAGGCGCGATGTGCTTCTTCTTGGTTCTGCTTGTACATATACCACGCGCCAGCCGATAGCATGAGAATGCCGGGCAAGCCACCCGCCAGCGCTACTATGCCTTTTAACCCACGCCCCGCTGCGCCAATAACCGATGTTGTGCGGTTTAAATTTCGTCTTGCATCTCGATTATTCGAGATATCATTTGCAAGTTTGGCTTTTTCGGCATTTAGGCGTTTTTCTGCTGCAGCTTCTGCATCTGTCGCCTTGGCTGCTGCAAGTGACGCTTTTGCTTTATCTAATTTTGCTTTAGCGCTCAAAATAGCTCTGTTTGAGCCTGTTGCCATAGCAATGTTGAGTTTATTCTGGGCGGTGGTGACTTTGGCTTCCGCTAAAGCCACTTTTTCTAATTGGGCACCTTGCACAACAGAACTTCTAGCATGAGCCAAAGCTGCGGCCGCTGACGCAACCTTCGCCTTCTGTTCCATCACTGTTGTTTTTGTAGTGTTGACCTGAGCGGCTGCAAGAGTCACCTCTGCTTTAGCGGAGTTAATCAGTGCGCCTGTTGCTGCAAAGGCGCTTGTTGTTAATCCAGATAAATACCGAGTAACACCAACACCAATCAATAAAAGTCCAGCATCCGCCACTTTATCAAAGTTATCACTGACCGTAGCTAACGCAGCAGACATAGAACGAGTGACACCGATCCCGCTATTGGCTTCACCAAAATATTTTTTAGCTGAGTTCGCCACTCGCGTGAACCCATCGGTGACCGTGTTATCCATTGAGTTAGCCAGCTCATTATTCGCATTTTTAGCATTAATAATGGAGTCTGCTAATAGCTTAAATGAGATGGCACCATCCGCCCCCAGTTTTTTTACTGCGGTTTCCGTAACTTTTATTCCGCCATTGGTTCTTTGAAGCTCAGCAGCAATATCCCCTAAAATGGTCGGAGTGGCGTTCATAATGGCGTTCCAGTTATCCCCAGCCACCTTTCCAGCAATCATAGCTTTACCAAATGCGGATATTGCGGATTGTGTTGCATTGACACTGGTCGCATTTGCGGTGAACGAGGATGACATGGATTCGACAAGGTCAATGGTTTGTGCGGTGCTAAAACCTAACTCCTGCATTGACTTTGCTGCAGTGACATACATTAACTGTGTGTCTTCAATGTTCTTACCGTTTCGATTGCTAATCTCTAAAAAACGATTTTGCAAGTTTTCATATTGATTTGTACTACCTTCCACAGACTTTAGTGCCATCTTGATACGGGCTGCCATTTGCCCCCATTCATCTACCGTGGAAACTATGGCGGAGACAGAGAAAAAACCCGCCATAGCACCTGCCATCCCTTTTGCGGTCATGGTGACGGTGCTTAGTTGCTTATTAATGTCAGCAAGTGCATTCTGTTGCGCGCGAAGGCTCTGTTGATACCGACGCCCACTGGCTCCCATGTTTTTGTAATAATCGTTGCTGAGACGAGACATTCTCGCCAATTCGGATTGATAACTGCTGGAATTTGCAGATATCTTTATAATTAATTCACGTAACTTTGCCACTTTGCGGTCTCCATAAACAAAAAAAACCGCCGAAGCGGTCATGTTACCTGTTGCAAATCCGTTGCCACATATCAAGCCCCAGTTGGTCATAGGGATAAATGAGTCTTAACGATGCAATTTCCTTCGAATCACCGGAATCTGGCTTAAAAGTGTATTCAAATTTAAAATATTCATTACTACCTACAACTTGCTTAATCTCGTCACTCATATTTGAAAAATACATATAAGGTCGTTCATCTGGTTTTATGCTGGACTTTTGAGACAGTTTTATCTCACCACATAACGTTCCATTATCTGAGTTTTTAGGGGTATCAGGGATGAAAGTTAAGTCTTTGAATTCTAACTTATACGGAAACATATCCTTGCGGGATTCAATGTGCTTTGTAACTTTATCAATAATCTCTTGGTTTGGATCTCCACACCCAAAAAGTAAAAATGAAGATGCCAAGACAGCAGTAACAATCAGTTTTTTCATAATGACGCCCTGTAATAGATATAGGGCTACTATACAAAATCACTGACCTCACTGCTACTTAGATCATTGTGCTAGATTGCTTAAAAACGACTCAAAACTACTTACGTCATCATTTGAAGCCTCTACTTGCTCATCCGAACTCCAAATGGGCAGCATATCGGCAACAGTGGCTTTTACACCCTGTGAGTTGAGAACAACCGAAGAAATTAGAGCGGCATGAATATCACTGCGGTGATCTCCTATCGGACTGATTGCATCATACTCAAGCCACATCTGAAGCTCACTCATACTCATACTTGACGCTAGCTCATCAAGTGTTTTTCCAAGCCTGAGAGCTAACGTCATCATGAAGTTAATTAAGGGGTTTCTAACTTTTTTTTCGCAATTTCTGCCGTCATAGTTAGCTCAAAAGCCGCATTTAATATGCGAGAGTGGACAGGACCATAAGTTTTAAATACCTCGTCACTATCACTGAGTTTAAATACTGGCTCTTTATCTTTATCAAGAAGTACATCAATGAGCAAAATAACATCGGCCTTGAGGTTGAGCTCCGTTTGCTCAATCGCTGAAAGCTCTTTTTCTCCAGCGCTATCTAGCAATGCTTGATGATCCATGCGAGCCTTGATAGAGGGCTCACGAATAATAACCTCTGCATCATCCCATTCGGGAATAACGATTTCTTTTGTGCGAAATGAACGCTCTGCACTGAGGGCTAAATCACGCAAATTAAACTTTTTAACTTTGTCCATTATTTACCACCCCCTGTTGTTTGGGATTGTGTTGCTGGAGCCACTGCCTTCCCTTTCACCAATGGCGTTGGCTTGCCTTTAAGACGAAGGGTAAATGAGGCACTGACAACACCATTTGTTGCCGCTGACCAGCTGTTTTGGCGAACCTCTGCAAGAAATGCAAATCCATTACCTGACGGAAATACCACTTTAAAAGCATGAATAGTATCGTCATCATAAGCTTGACGTAATACATCCTGCCCCTCATCAACCGCAAAGTTACCCCCAATAGTCACTTCTGCGGGTGCTGCAAGGCCGTTTATATTTTCTTGCTCCGTTGAACAGAACGTAGTGACATCAATGTCCGCCTTCTGTCCACCTGTAAAACTAACTTCTTTTGTTGTGCAATCAATCGGCAACGAATCTGTTTCGACTGCAGTAATATCTGTTGCCGCCAATTTAGAAACACTGATTTTGGTACCTTGCGTTTTTTCATGTTTACTCGTCATATCAGTTTCCTATAGACATAAAAAAAGCTGCCGAAGCAGCTTGTGAGGGTAATTTGAGGTTATTGCCAGACTTGGCACTCTAGGGTGGCACGAAACAGCTTAGTGTCTGATTCATAAGATTGTCGTTCCGTTATTGATGTAGGACCCAATACTTTGATAGCTTGCCGTATACCATCACGAATGATCCGCGCTTCATTCAGTACGTTTGCGTAAATATCAATTTGAATGTTGGTCATGGTTTCCGCTTGACCACTAAGAACATCGTTTGGGATATCATAGGTAGATAAAACACACCAAGGCGCTGAAACCTTAACCGTGGCAGGCACCACATAAGAAAAGACTTTATCTGGCAATACGGACTTTAACAAAGGAACGATATCATCTTCTATCATCGTCGCAGCACCTCATCAATGGCCTGATTTAACTTACTGATCGCAAACTCTGCCGCTTCATCAGCCTTGCTATCAAATGCAGGACGAATAAATGGATGTGGGGGCATTTTTGATGTCCCCTCTTCAAGGAAGCGCCAATAGTAAGAATTGCGCGGATCATCCGCTTTCATCTTATTATCACTGTTTGTGCCTTCTTTATTGCTGCCACGAACATAGACCCCAGCCGAAACCTCACCACGTTGGCGGCTACGCTGATTACCCGCAACAATGTTTTTTGCCAGCTTACCCGTGCGTTTTGGGGCTTTTGCTCTCGCTTCATCACGCAACACACCGGCAGCAGCATAAGCCGCTTGTCGCAACACCTTGTTGCTTTCCGCTTGGCTGAGTAATTCCAGATCTTTGGAAATATCAAGTAGACCACCAAAATCTATACTCATGTCAACCATCAGAAACTCCTTGCTTGCACAACAACTCAAGACGTGTGAATTTAACATCAGGGATCACCGATTGGATGTCGTAATTTAAGCCGCGGTAAACCATGCGGCATGCAGGAGTAATATCCGGTCGATAGCGCAACCAAACACGCACCGTCACTTCGGCCATCTCTGCATCCGCGGCCAGTAACTCGCGACCGCTAATCATTCTCACTTCCGCCCGAACCGAGGCAATATCTTGCCAGTTATCCACATAAGTGCCTGACGGTAATTCAACAGGATTGTTTTTCTGAAAGGTGACTTTGTGTCGTAATCGCCCTGCTTGCATCCCGCCTCCTTATAAACCATAAATACGGTAAGGTTGAAGTAGCGCGCTAACCGCGAGAGGCTGGGATGAGAAAGACGACCCAATCACCGCATTTTCCCGATTGGCATACCATTGACCAATCAGTAATAGCATGGCGTTTTTGACATCATCACTTAGCAGTAATGGTTCGGGATCGTCCTGATAACCGGTAGATGATTCGCTTTCATACAATTTCCGCCGCGTGTAGTTTTCGACATACTTCACGGCAGCCGCTGTATAAACAGCCAGTAACTTATCATCATCAGTAAAATCAGCCTCGATATTGCAATGCGCTTTAACGAGTTCAAGAGAAAGCATTATTTCTCCTTTTTCGCCTTCGTTTGCTTTGTGCTCGACTGTCCAGTAGTGTGATTGACAACACTGTCAGAGGCATAGCCTTTTTGGATCAATTCACGCCCATGCTGCTCAGTTGTCTCAATTTCATCACCTTCAACGGCCACGCCACCGCCAAAGCAAATGGGGCGCAATAGCTTTAGTTTCATTTCGATGCTCCCAAAAGAAAGGCGACCGCAAAGGCCGCCTAAGTGGATTACTCACCCGACGCAGGCGCTGTAAAATCGCCGTAAACAAACGCCTCTGGACGCTTCACGGCTAATGCCAAACGCTCTTCACAACGGATAGAGATCATGTTTTTCTCAAAGTCATCCGCGTTTTCAGTTGAAATCACCACGTTGGTTTCTTCGCGGTCAAAAAGCTGAGCGCCCGCGTTGAAGGCACCGGTTAAGAACTTACCTTTAAATGCGGCAGTTTCCGTGACCACGACGGGCAAGCCCCATAACGTTGGCCCTGTTAATGCCGACGGATTCGCCAGAATGTAGCGACCCAGTGAATCTTTCAGCAGTTCAATCTTCGCCCAGTCGATGAAGTGCAGAACGTGCCCTGTTGCTGGGAAACGCGCTAACTGTGCTTGCAGCATAGCCAAACGCAAATCATCAATGCCGTTTTGTTTATCGACTTCAAACTCCGCCTTGAACTTAGACGCCTGCGGGATGATACCGTGCAAATGCGCGCCAGAGCCGTCACCGAACAAAATTTCTTGCTCTTCGACAAACTTCAAGCCGTAACGCATTTCAGCATCCACCAATGACTGCAACTGTGCAAAGTCATCCAAGATCTGCTTAGACGCCTTGAACATATGTGCAATCGTCGTGACCGGCGTAATTTTGGTTGCAAACTGAATGTCGCTGTACGGCTTGGTGGTATTTTCCGGCACCACGGTAGCCGCGTTAGTAAATCCCGTTTGTTGCACCCAGAAAATGGCCGGTGAGGTTGTCTTCCCAGAAGCAATTAAATCGCGAATGAATAAGCGTTGTTTCGGCGCAACATCAATTCCCGGTAAGCGTTGCGGCTCAACCACGCCTTCTGCAACATCAACCGAGGTCAATGCAGCCTGAACGGGAACCGAAATTCGCTTGTTGCCCTGAATGCTGGAATTAATATCTTTCAACACGTCGGCTGAAATGACTTGCTGACCGATACTTTTTGCAGCCTGAACCGCGTTACCTAGCGGCATTTGAGCGACATGTTGCTCTAACTCGCCTAAGGAAGCTTTCAGTGTTTTTTCAGACTCACGCAGCGCATTGAGCTCTGTCGCCATCTTGTCGACCGCGGCCTTAGTTTCCGCGCTAAGGCTGCCTACTTTTTGCGCTTCTTTTAGCGCTTCTTCGGCTTTAGCATTAAATTTACCGTTGGCTTCTTCAATTTTAGCCGACAGGTTTTTCAGTAATTCATTTGTATCAGACATAGTGTCTCCAATTAGTTAACAGTGGCAAAAGCATTGACTGCCTTTTCCAATTCAGAAAGCGTTTCGGGATTAATGTCAGTGGTAGCGCTTGGCATACCGTGAGGATCTGAAGTAGCGCTCGGCATACTTCGTGTTAACGCACTGATGAGCCTTCGCCGTTCAGAGCGTGGTGTTTTAGCTTTAGCCAGTAAGGCATCTAATTTACGGATAGCCGCTTGTGGGCTTTCATCGCCATCATCCATAGCATCGGCAGCGAGCAGGCTATCGGCAAAGCCTTTCTCAATCGCATCATTCGCACCAATATAGGTTTCGTTATCCATCATCTGGCTGATGGTCTCTTCTGGCAGACCGCTACGCGCAACGTAGATATCCGACATGGATTTATCGAAAGGAGCCAGATCATTCGCCAACTTCGCAAAGTCATGGCGATTGCCGACCCCCACAGCCCAGCAGTTATGGATCATCAAAAAAGCACCACGCCCCATTCTGATTTCATCGCCCGCCATGGCAATAACAGAAGCGGCTGAGGCTGCAATACCGAGAATGTTAACGGTGACTTTACCATTGTGTGCACGAAGCAGGTTATAGATGGCCAATCCTTCAAACATATCCCCACCCGGGCTATTGATGTTGACAACAACATCTTGGTTTCCGATAGCGCGGAGGGCGGCAGAAATCCGCTTAGCGGTAACGCCTTCCCCCCAAAAATCCTCACCAATCACATCCAACACCGAAATAGTGTTATCCGAACTGGCGGCACGAATACCGCTATTCCATTTATCCAGCGCCTTGGGTTTAAGCTCATAGCTAATCGATGTGCAGGGGCGATCCTCCAGTGCAACTGGCAGATGACTTTTTTTCATTTAAATTACTCCTCGATATGAGGTGAGTTGTGTTGAACCGTGGGAGCACCCTCAGGGAACAACCAATTTGTGATTTGCGCCTTGAGCTGTTCAGGATCATGACGCAATGTGTCTTTTCCCAATTGTTCAATGGGCGTCAGGTTGAGCTGAACAGTATAGATGTCTCCCCCTTCAATGGGGGGTAAGTTTTCGAGCCGTCTTACGTCATTTCGGCTCATCCACCCGTTTTGCAATGCCGTCGTGTAGTATGCAGCGCGACCCGCACTGTCCGCACGGAGCAATCCCTCAACTGAAAACTCAGCGTAATAATCATCATCACTATCAAGCAGGCAACGGTTGATTTCTTGCTCAATATTGACCAGTAACGGCCGCAAGGTGTTGGTCAGAAACTGCATGTTCATCCCTTCCACACTGGATGCCCAGCTGCTCTGTTTATCGGCATGCCCCACCATGAAAGGCGGCACCCGGAACCAGCGACAAATTTCCTCAATACTGAACCCTCGACTTTGTAACAATTGAGCCGTTTCGGGATTCATTGTAACATTCTGAAATGATAGGTCGGCTTCTAGAATCATGACCTTTCCTGCATTCTTGGAACCGGAAAATGCCGTCAAATGCTTCCGCAATCGCTCACGCTGGTCAGACTTCAATGCAGTTTTGGAGGTTAATAATCCACTTGTTTGCAATCCATTTTCAAAGACTTTGCCTGCGGCCTCATCCGTAGATAATGCGGTTCCGATCACATCTTTACCAATTTGAATAGGTATCATGCCGCAAACACCATCCATACCGAACCCTCTGATATGCATCATATTTTTTGAATCAATAACTCGCTTTACGCCTTTCGATGCGGTGTAGGTATACTCTAATTTTCCATTCTCCAACCGCTTTACGGTCATGTTTTGGGGTAATAGCGGGTTTAATGACACCAGTTTTGAACCAATGTAGAGCTTTTCTACAAAAGCGTTACCGCGCAAGCATAAACTGGCCACAACCATTAACATAAATCGTGACGGTGTCATTTCTGTATTTGGCTTGCGACAAAGCACCCGATATGCTGGATGATCTTTAGCAAGCACACGAGAGCCGTCGTCTTTGGTTTGGTATATTTTTAGCGGCAATGTTGAAATTGACTCACTCAGCAACCGGACGCAAGACCAGACGGCAGAAAGCTGTAATGCATTATCCGCGGTGACAATTTTCCCACTGCTACTTTTTCCAGACCATTCAGCCCAAAAGGTGCCGTCGGTGAGGCTGATTGGAACACCCATCCAATTCAGTATTGCCGATTTGATCCGCCCCGGCTTTTTCATTTTACTCATTTAGATCCCCACTATAATTGGATCATCAAAGAAACCTTCAATATCCCCATCATCTTCGTATTCCTCTTCTGATGCGCCGATTGCCATTGCTGAAGCAACAACACCATCAATACGCCCCGTACTCCGCCTTTTCGCAAAGATACGATTTTCCTTTTGGTCAGCCTCTGTCACTGCTGAGGCAGCATTCCATCGCAAACAGGGGTTTGCATGGATAATGATAGATTGATCATCAATGAGGCCTTCAAACAACTCAATAGAATGCGGCATCCATAAGCCAGAATCTTTCGCCTTGTAATAGCCTTGCCCGTGAGGAACTAAAGGCACAATGACACCTGCCTCATCTAGCTTAGGCTCCAAATATTTGATGCGATATTGGTCAAACGCAATGGCCAGTACGTTCACGATGGTTGTTATTTCGGCAATGCGTTCAGCAATAAATTCATACTTCACGGCATTGCCGGGTGGTGTGTGAATAAACCCTTTCCTAGCCCATGCATCATAAGGAACACGGTCAGTTTTGGCTCTATCTAATAAGGTGTCTTTCGGTGTCCAGAACTCAACATAGAGATGCTTAATGCGTGGAAAGTAAAGCGCTAACGAAGTTAAATCTCGCGTGCCTGACAAATCCAGCCCGCCGTAACATTCCTCCCCTTCTAAATCCTCTAAGCTGAATTCTTGCTCACAGCTCATCCATGTATCACCGTTAATCCACGGATTTTCAGCATCAACCCATTGGCAAAAGTTAAGCCGACGAACAATGCTTTCTTTTGCTGGCATACCTTGGGCTTGTGTCACTTGCTCCCGTAGGTAACGATCAGTGAATGTATAGCCTAGAGATGGGTTGGCTTTTCCCCAGCACGATTCATCTTTAAAAGGGTCGTCCCCTTCATCAAGTGAACAGATATAAGAAAAGAAACTGTCATCTTCAATCGAGCCTTCAGCCACTTTTCGACCATACTCATGATAGTCATAACACACGCTGGTTTTATCATGGCCACTGTTAGTGATCATAAATATCAATGCCTGCCGTCGACCTTTAGTACCAGCGCGCATCATTTCTACTGCAGTGTTATTTTTGTGCTCATGAATTTCATCAATTAAAGCACAGTGAGGACGTGGGCCGGATTGACCGTCATCCGAACTGATAGGCCGAAAAAATGACCCTGCCTTTAAAAATGCTAAGTTCCATTCTTTACCTGCACCCCCTGATTTTGTGATCCGCTGACTCAGTGCGGGTGATTGGTCAACCATCGCAACAGCATCGCGAAACAAAATCATCGCCTGATCTTTCTTTGTCGCAGCGGCATAGACTTCGGCACGAGGCTCACTGTCAGCCATTAAACAATAAAGACCGACCCCTGCCGCTAAAGGCGACTTTCCTGATCCCTTACCCGACTCAACATAAACCATCCGAAAGCGGCGAGTACCATCTTCCATTTTCCAGCCAAAAATAGAACCAACCACAAAACATTGCCACGGAAGCAAAATGAAAGGGTTACCTTCATGTTCACCACCGTTTAGTTTTAGCACCTTTGCAAAGAAATCTATGACTCGTTGAACGGCTTCAACATCCCACACTAAACCGCGTTGTTTTGCTTCTTTCAGGTCTTTAAGGTGTCTTGCGCAGGCACTGCGAATATCAGGGCCAGCCAATATTTTTCCGTCATTAACGTCTTGCGCATATTGCGTTGCGGGGTCAACCGAAGAACGCGTTGAGCGGGTCTTCCTCTTCTTCTCCACCATCGATTTTCACCTTTGAGCGAGCAGCCGGGGTTAGACCGAACTCGACTAAATAACTTTTAAAGCGACGATCCGCATCAGCCAACATCGCTACCGCTGGATGCGCTTTGATCAGAAAATCTCCCAATTGGGTTTTCGTTGTATAAGTGCGACCTTCGATTGCTATCGTGTCGCGCAGCTGAAGAATATCAGCGTAAATGTCACAAAGCCTTTCCAAAGCCAAGGAATCAGCGATGGTCAAAACCCCCATACCATCGAGCAACAGGGTTAATTTTGCCCACGCCATTTTCCCCCAATCCGTTAAATGCTCAGGTGGGCTTGGGATTTCACGCTTAGGTTTGGGTTCTTTACTATTGAGTTTTCGTTTTCCCGGATTGCCGGTTACCACTTTCAAGTGGGTCGGTTTCGGGCGTCTTCCTGCCATCGGAACCTCCCAGAAAAAAACTTTTCATTTCGCGGTTGTGCACACGAATGAGTACGGTCGGTAATTCAGGGCAAAGGTTTTGAACTTTTTACCCACCCCTCCCGCTATGATTTCATCGCAAAACTATTTCAAATGAATATCAGGTGCATCTACTGTTAAATCATTATGCGAATTAAATACAACTGTCACTTGTGGTGGATGACGTCCATTTGAGTGCTCTATACGAAGTAAGGTTTGATTGCTCAGCAGAACTCCATCCACTGATAATCCAAATCCTACAAACGCATCGCCTCGATAAAGCTTTGATAGCTTCACTTGCTTTGTTTCGATCATGCTATTTATTCCAATGCGAATTAGGGTCAAGCGGCATGCCATCCTCACTACAGCCGACAACAATACCGCCCTTCTCCATCCGTTGCTTAGTGGAGTTATGATGTGGTGCACATAGACTTTGGTAGTTGTTGGTATCCCAGAATAACTTTTGAGCTTTGGCTATCTGTTCAGGGTTACCTGAATCAAGCGCATCCTTCAATCTGTGGGGGATGATATGGTCGACGACGGTTGCGGCAGTAACGCGCCCTTGCTCTTGGCACATCACACATAAGGGATGCTTGGCTAAATAGCTAAGCCTGACCTTCGCCCATCGACCGCCATAAACATTTGGCTTCTTCATAGCGCACGCGACAAAGTACCACTGCGACACAGATCTGCCGCAATAGCCGCCTTGATAGATTCTGTCATCGACTTTTCTTGCTGCTCCATAGCTTGTCTTAAGCTGATGATAGAGTCCGTATTGGCGCTATCTTTCAGTCGCATTTCTTCAAGCTCTTTGCTTAGCTGAATAAGCTGACGTTTCACCCCTGAAATGTGTTGCGCTATCGATTGCTCACTGGCGGCTGATGAGCATTGAATATTGGTTATCTGTGATTGCAGCTCACAGAATTGCTGGTCAATCCGCTTCACGGTTTCTTCGTACTCGCTTTGGGATTTATTAATCAATTCTGCAGCTTCTTGAATACTAGCGACCACATTAGGCAAAGTAACGGAGCATTCAGGTTCAACCTTAATATCACCACGAAAAACATTTTCTTCTCGCTGCTTATCTTCTCGTGTAACTTTTACACCATTAATTTTTGCGCTTGTGACTGTTCCTTTTGTAATACACGCTTCATTAAGAAACACTTGCCCGTTTGTAATAAGGAATACATCAGCATCAAACCCAACGCTTGCTGGCTGCTTCAATCCTGCACTACCCATCAACTCTTTAATGCGCTTTAGTTGTGCTTCCAGCTTATCTAAGTCGGTTGTGTCTACCGATGCTTTTAAGTGAATCGTCTTTCTATCTGACATGATTGTCTCCATAAATGAAAAAGCCATCGGCGGTTAACTGATGGCCATTTGGAATATTATTCTAGGTTTATTTATATGGATCTTGTAAATTCCGAGACCGCCTGTGGTAAAAACATATATAAAACTCTATCAATGCCACTCAATGAATAGCATTTGCAGAATTAAATAAAATTAATACCGCTCTGCTGTCTCTGGTGATAGTTCGCCTTCTTTGAATAACAAATTAAATTTGTATGCTCTTTTCCGTATTTAGTTACAAACTATCAATTGATTAATAATTCTTTATAAAATATTATTCGCTAACTCCAAGTGAAAGTGACTCTTCCTTGAAGGATTCATTTAATTACAAAAACAGTTATAAGCTCATAATTGCCTTAGTTCTCGCTACTAAGGCATTTTTTTCTCTTGCGGCAATCTGAGGGTATATTCAATCCTTCCAAGTGATAGCTTTTACCGCCCACATTTGAGCATCCATAATGCGACGCATGGCTTCATTGTGGATCATCAATGCCTCTTCTGATGTCACGCCTTGCATACTGTCATGCACTAAATCGATAAGTTCAGCTGATTTCTGCTTGGCTTCATCTACTGCTGACAAGGATGATGGGTTAAAGCTAATACCTACTAATTTTTAACCTAATGACTTGTTCATTCTTGTTACTCCTCTCTAATGTAATGTTGAGTTATTTCTAGCTGCCTCAATCTCTCGAATGGCTTTCTTATCTAAATTGCACTTTGCGATTGAATTCATCGCATCAACTAGCAATCGCGGCATATCGCCCCAGTCCACTTTTTCAGGAATATCAGGCTGAGGACAATCAGCGGTTAACTGAGCGGGTATCGGTACTGGCTGAACGGGAACCAATACCTCTTTTGTACTTGTGCAACTCACTAACAACATCGTCAGGCACAGCAGTATTAGCGCACTCATTGTCTTTGAGCACTGTTTTGATAACAGTCTTAACTTTGACATGCTCTGAGTCCTCTAATTGCTTGGCCTTGATGTTGTCAATTGATATTTGATAGTGAAGAGTGATAGCAGATTGGGTTACTTTGTTGAGCAGTTGGCTTGTTGATAATTGCTCAATGAGCTTTCCATTCTCTTTACTCACTTTGACCATCTGATATGTCAGTATTAAGCCAAATATGAATAGCAACAGCCAACAAACAAACGGTGCTAAAGCTATAAGCTTTTTCACAGCAATCCCCACGCCTTTTCGAACGTAGTATCATCATATGGCTGTGAGCCATTTTCATGACGAATGATTGCCTTGGCCAGTTTAATTGTGGTTGCCTTATCATCAAGACTGATAACATCAGCAGTCGATACACCCAACTCTTTAGCTACACCGTTAATATATGCGCTAGTGTTGTTTTCATTTGTCGGGGCCCATCGGTTAATCAAGCCTGATACGGTTTTTAACCCGTATTT
>NZ_JAMPMC010000056.1:0-16884 GCF_028477945.1 Providencia sp. PROV261
AAGACAACAAAATGAGAGTCAAACCGCTTTAACCCCATAGGGTGGAGAATAAATAATGTAATAGTATCCCAATAACATCTATAAGCTAGAGTACCAATCAAACTAAACTCTATTTTAAGCCATCTTTACGGATATCCGTAAAGATGGCTATTATGGAACCTGTAAATAATTTTGTGTAAGTTCCCCATATATTATTTACAGGTGATCCTTGATCCGACCATCGAAGTGGATCATAAGCCAGTTCTTATCTAGGACAACCCGTAAACATGCCGAAATAAGTTGCTCAACGGACAGTTTTAAACTCACCAGTCGCCAATACTTCAATATACTTTTTATACCTTAAAAATAATCATTATTACCTCACAAGAAGACTCATTATTATATTTTATAGTAAAGTCATTTCTATATAAAATAGTTGAGTTACGTTTTTTAGCGCCTTCTAATAAATTGGAAATATACTGATCATATTTTTTAATATACTTTAAGTTTTGATTACTATTACGTATTTCATTTTCAAAGGTAGATATGAAAAGTAGATATTTACCGCAATTCAAATCAATCAATTTAAGCTTATCAAAATCAGAAAGAGTGCTGTTTAGATATTTATTTTGGGTATAGCTAATTCGAATTTTTATCTCAACGAAATTTTCATCTGATCCGTTTACCCCAAAAGAGAGGTCTAGATATTTCTTTAGCTCCTTATTTCTCGGCATAGGTATAGATTTTAATCCATTACTTATTAAGGCATAATTAAGCTCCATTGTTAGCCAGTTTTCAAATGACTTATTCTGTTGAGAAAAAAGGGATATCTTATCTTTATTATTATTGACTACATACTCAAAAGCATGGATTAGTTCTTTTTCATCTTGTTTAAGATTCATATTCAAAGTTCTCAATGTTTATAAAAAAAGGTAAAAGATCTAAACTATATTCTTTCATTATTTTAGAAAATTGAAAATTTTCATTGTTTATTAATTGCATATATGTTATTTGGGGAATGCTATCTACAACATCTAATAATGAGAATTCGCCTATAGAGCAATTAAATTTATCATTAAGATTGATTTTCACTAATTCATCATTAAATGTATCAATGACTTCATATACTTCTATGTTATCAGCAGGGCATTCTTTTTTATATAAAAAAAAACTGATATGATAAAAATCTCAATGTATGAATATTTTTCAAGTAATTCTAACTGATATTCACCTAATGTTATCCCAAGGTTTAATTTAGGAAGAGTGTTGGTTAGTGCATCAATTTTCATTCTCAAAGCGCAAATACCTCATTTGATTAATTTATGTGCTAAATATACGTAAACTAATGCGATATTTCTAGGGGCTGCCATAGATGGTCTTAGTTATCTAGAACAGCCACTATTTCATTCTAATTAATGATTGAAATAGGTTGATATCGAAAATATAATTATCAATATGCATCCATAGGTAAGTTAAATGAATAATAAGAACCTTTGTAAGCACTATTTTTTGTCAACACACCGGCTTTGACCAACCTCCCCAATTCGAACATAGCGGTATTCCCCTCATAGATTGACTGCCAATCAGCTAAAGTAAAACTAAATTGTTTCTTATCAATTAAGAGTTTAATCGCCTTGAGTTGCTCCATAGAAAAACTAACATCCCAATAATCTGCTAAAAATTTGTCAAGTCCCGACCAATATTCGACTTTGATGGCGGCTTTCTCATTTTCTGATATTATCGCTGATGTATCATCCTGTACGTTATTATTTAATTCAATATCTTGAATTGTTAATGTCTTGCGTTCAATATGACTTTCTTGACCAAAGACTTGATTAATTGAATTCGATAATTTTTGGATGACTTGCATCAGCCATTTGAGGTTCTCTTCTTGCTGATTGCGTGAAAATAATGCGTCTATTTTATGCGTTTTTTGATAGGCCTCATCCCCTTGCTCGTCAAAGGCATTTTTCAATAACGCTAATTGCAAATCATAGAGTATCGCCTTGATCTCATTGTTTTCTTTGATACCACGTAAAATGGCACGTTGGTATTTCTCATCAACCGCATACAGGCGTTTTAAAATTAGGCTCTGCCTGTCCGATGGCGCGTCTAATTCCTTCAAAAAATCAAACAAGGATTGTTTTCGATAGACATATTCTGTTTTACGCGTCGCACTATATGCCGATATGCCAGTAATCTCAATACCTTCATCATCCAAGATTTCTTCAACGGTGTCCATAATATCTTTTACATGCTCCAATGGACGTAAATCGGCTTTGCTTAACACGATATAAAGCGGTCGGTTGCTGTCTTGAGTCACGCCCGCCAAAAAGTCCAAGTCACTTTGCGGTACGGTTCCATTATGATCCACCGAAATCACCCACAATAAGGCATCCGCATTTGACACAAATTCTTTCGCCGTCTCATTGTCTTCGGACGTATATCCATCGACTGCATTTGATGGGTTATAACCGGGTGTATCAATAAAACAGAGGTGCTCAAACGCCATTGGTGTCGTCAAAAACACAAACGGCATAATGGTTTTAAGATTAAAGCCAAAATCACGAATAAAATTGTGAGAAAGCTTATGTTGAAAATTGGGTGCAATTTCAGCTAAATCAATCACCCCCCCCTTTTGATTACAGGCAATAATCTCATTTTTTTCACCATTAAGTACATACGTTGGAATTGCCGTTGTTGGTGTCATCGCCGTCGGTAAATGTACATCTTGACGCAGAAACAAACTGTTGATAAGTGCGGATTTACCTGCACTAAATCCCCCCCCAATCGCCACAGAACGTTTTTTAAAAAAACAAGGGTATGAACCAATCATGGTGAGTTCATCCCCAATTTTTTGTAATTCTAAGAAGGCAGATGCATTATCGCCCATGAGGGGAACTTTGTTGATGAAGGCCAAAAAGTCGTGATTTAAAGACTGGAAATACGCATTGACACCTTGATTTTGCTGCGTGGCAGATAACAGTTTGGCAATCAACGTTTGCCGTAATCTCATATCTTCCATGTCTTGTATTTTTTTTTCTAATTCAGTTATTTTTTCCTCTAATTGCATTTTATTTTTTATTTTTTGTTTTTTCATTTTTTTGTGAGACATAAATCTTCCTTAATTATCGGGCAATCCCCCAAATGGCCTACCCAATAATTGACAAATTACGCTAAGCGACTTCTTGTTCTAATGCCGATAGTTCTTTTTGAATATTTCGATATCGAAATAAGCTCGCTTCTTTGTTTTCAATCTCATTCAGTAATTGAGACAAATCCTTGTTTATTTGACCGGTTAATGTGCCGGGTGCATCATTCTTTTTCAAGCGTCCCACCCACTCATTTATATAGTTGGAAATTTCATTGCGAACTGTCGTACGTAAACGAGAAACGTAATTCTCCGCTTCGTGAAGGTAGTTTTGGGCTTCCGTGTCTTTTAGCTGACCACTTTTTTTCAAACTGCTCGGTATGTCATCTTTCAGCTTGAATGACACCTCTGGCATGCATGCCACTGTATTTTTTACCACACGGCGAATCACTGTGAGATCTAACTTATCGCCGTCCGCTTGCCCCATTGCTGTTTCTACGGTGCTCACGATTTGGCGATAAGCTTTCTTTCTCCAATCTATTGCGTGTTTTCCCGATAAAAAAGCCAATTTATCTTCTAACTGAGTACGAATGCGTTCAATCGCTCGACGGACAGAGGTCGCCTGAACGGTTTGCACATTATACTGGCGTGTTTCATACTCCTCGGTTAACCATAAGCTCCTCCAACTACGTCCTATAGACACCTGTTTACTTTCCGTTGTTGTCCCTTGGGCGCCCTCTGACACCTCCTCATATTCCCGCATTTGACGGTTTAATTCGTCTTTCAACTCCTTACTCAGATTGAGTTGAATATCTGAAACCAAATCATCATACACATCACTGACATGGTGAGTGATAAGTGCTTGTTGTTTTGCTAGCCGCATCTGTTGTTCGCGTAATGAATTGATATCCATCGTTTCAATTTGATGAATTCGTTCATTAATGAGAGCGCTTAGCGCCTTCAAATAACTGCGTAACGCCGCACGTTTACTGTTTTCGAAATCTGTACGACGTTGTGTCAATATGTGTGCTTTATGAGTTGTGACGTCCGTGATGATTTGGTGAAGTTTTTCAATGTTGGCTAACTTTTTTAACGCATTTTTGGCTAATTCAGGGTGCTTAAACGTATCTGGGTAATGATAGTTTAAGTTATCAAAAACGTGTTTTGAATTGGCATCCCAAGCAGCTGGTGTGTCAAAATACTTTAGTATTGAAAATGCCACGCTGGATGAACAAATTACATCATTTTTGTTCAATTTATCTGCAAGGATTTTCATTTCTGGGAATGAAGCGGCTTGGGCATTCAATACATTTCGAGCCTGATTGCTTAACGTGGCTGTAATATTGTCCAAAACATCCAATGGACTGCTGAAACCCGCACGTTCATTGCCAAATAATTGGCTATCCACTTGACTCGCAATGATATAGACTTGCTGAGTGCCCTCTTTGGTCGTGATACGATGGATTAAATTAGTATCTTCGCTACTTAAAAATTGCCCTGAGGGAGATACAATCAGTACCACGTCACATTCTTGTAGCAATTGTTCCGTTCGTTCACCACGCGATGTGACTGGGTCATTAATCCCCGGCGTGTCTATCAGTTGCAAACCTTGCAATCCTTTTTCCGGAATATACAACGTCACCGCTTTCGTAAACGGCATAAAATCCCCACCGGAACTCACAAACTGATTCAATTTCCCTGTCATCAAATCTTCTACACTGTTTGCCTGGATCGTTTTGTATTGCTGCAAATCGCTTAATGATTTCCCTGACGCTTCTATTCGGCGATATTGGTCATAAGACGCAAATGTCGGGTCACTTTTCATCTCGCGCTCTGCTTGTGACTCGGCTTTTTTTTGGCAGTCACGCTCTTCTTCGGAGCTACAAGAATAATTTAAAAAGCCGGCCTTTTTCTTTTTAAGGCGTTCAATCAATCCTGCTTTTTTATCATGAACTTTCTGTTCCAATTTTTCACAATAAATATCATGCTTCTTTTTAATTTCATCAATATCGCTCTGTGTGAAAAAATCCACTTCAGCCCGAACCGTTTCACTGTATTCGATAGTGGTTAAGGCTGCCGTCATGGGGGTGGCAGCTTTAGGTAAGATGTCTCGCCCCTCAAAGACTAAGGCATTTAACATGGAGCTTTTTCCTGCCTTGACTCGCCCGATAATACCAATGCGTAGTACACGCCCATCCTTAGAGAAACCATCCAAAATAGCCTGCCACTCGTCACTTTTTTGAATAGCGTGTTCTTGCTTTAATGCTAAGGCGTCATCGCTTAACCCGTATTGATTGACAAAAGTGTCAATTTTTTCGTTCAGTTGAATAATATTCATGATACTTAGACTCTGTTGCATAGGTGGTATGGCACTTGAAGCTGCCTGCGTATGTCAGGCAGCGAGAACGTGGTGTATTGTGCAGAACAGTATTACGCAAATAAATATTGGTTAGCCGATTGCGTTAATTGCTGTTTAGCACTTTCTAATGTGGTAATCATTCCCTCTAACTCAACCTCTTTAGCTGTTTTTTCGTCTTCTGCTGATTGAATTTCAACGTATTTTTGTTTCAATTGCGCTTCAAATTGTTCGCTGATTTTCTGAATCAATGCAGTGATATTTTGATTTAACAAATCAGGGAGTAGTGAATTCAATTGTTGCTGAATTTGTGGGATAACCTGACCCACTATCGCTTGTTCAATCTGTTCACGTTGTTTCCGCTCTTTTTCCCCTTTGTTAAATAAGCCAATAATCTCAGGCAAGAGCATCAAGGCAGCCCCAACAATCCCAAACACGCCGCCGACCAATAACTTTAAAGATTGTGACCCTATCGTTGTTACCACCGTTTTACTCAGTGCACTCAATGCACCATTCGCAATATTCGACATGCTCCCAGAGTGGTTTGCAAAGGTGTTCATCGCAATCGTCCCTAAGTTGTTATCTGACAGCGAAGATAATTGCGCCGTGATGCCATTACCGAGTTCGTCCATTAAATCTTGACTAATCGCATTGAAACGAGTTTGTACAGCAGACAATAATGCATTTTTAGTGATATCAGTAACTTCACGTTCAAACGCACCTTGATTGCTTATTGCTAAATCCACTAAATGGGCTTTTTGAGACAAAATCGCGTTGGTCACCTCTTGGTTAATCATTGAAATGCTATTGCGTGAATAACGCTGTTGCACATCCGCAATAGCAGTTTGTTTTTTCCCTTTAATCTCACTCAAACTGCTTTGCAAGGCAAAAAGCGCTTCTTCAGTTTCTTTTTTATTTGATTTAAACGCAGAAATTTTGACATTCATACTTTGAATTAATGATGCATAATTATCTCGCAACACCTCGATGAATAAAGAATGGAATAATGCTTCTGGATTGATGGCGTTCAAAATGTTTTTCAAATTTTGTCCACCGTCCATATCCAACAAGGCAACGTGCCCTGCATAATCATAATCCTCTCTCAACTGTTCCGATATTTTTTGTTGTACCGCATTAACATCCTCAGGCACACGCAAATTGGTTTTACTGATACAAAATGCAAAACCTTTCCCCATTCGCTCCAAATTTTCAATTTCTCGCGTCATGCTCAACGTGATATTGCCATCTTCCACGCTGGTTAAAAAAACGAAATAAACACCACGCTCTAAATAAGTCAAAATAGCTTGATTATGGCTTTCAATAGGGGCATCAAATCCCGGCATATCCACAAGCACTAAAGGTTGAATCGAGTTCAACTGTTCATTATTAAGATAAACCCGCAAATATTTAAAATTCTGTGCATTATCCTTCAGGTGTGAAAAATCTGTTATTTCATGACGCTTAATATCGCCAGACACCGTCACCGCTTCAATATATGGCGTTGTACTGTAACGCAATTCCGTTGCTAATGCAGTTTCAGGCGTTACCGCCGTTGGTAAAATATCATAGCCCAAAAAGGAATTAATCAGTGTACTTTTACCCGCACTAAACCCACCGACCACGGGAATAATCAATTCGGCTTGTTCGATTTGTGTTTGTATTTGAGAAAGCCCATTGTCTGATATATCCAATGGCAAAATAAGATTATTGACTTCTTGTATGTAATTTAAAAATTTGTCTTGTGTCTTCATTGAAAGCACACCTATATTAAGGAGATATAAAACAGTAAACGATGAGGCATGATGCAAGGTCATTCATTCGAATCAGCCATTTACCTTGAAATTCCGTTAGCACTCCCATTGAGAAGAAAAATGAGTCTATTCCACACAATAATTATCATGAAATGCAACGCTAAGTTCACCCACTGAAGAATGAGTTGGTTACGCACCGTATGAAGACGGTTAAATATAATGCTGAGTCATTGTAGGGCATCACCACTTAAAAGGGCTTGAATGGTAATGATTTTCTCGCTGTACTTCCCCAAAATCCCTGTAAAAAAATGGCGTATCGAGTAACGATGAATACCGTCCAGAGAAAAAGAAAACGACCATCAGTATCCTCTGCCATTTCAGCATGTTGTAACCAACAGAATGCTCTATGAAGACACAAGTTAAGATTGTCAGGTGAAGTTTCACGCAACATTCTGTGGCGCGTTTTTATCTCTTCGAAATCCAACTCAAGCTTTTTAGCAATACGAATTACTTAAACCATGAAGCGATAATATCGTACGTGCTTGCTGGAGAGCGTTTTAACGTATCACATCCACACTTTGGACACTCATTAAAGCAATCATAGCCGACAACATGGTTATCGCTTTTTGGTGTCACGACTTTATGCCAATCGCAAGCGGTACATCGGTAAACAAAAGGATTCGGTGGCACAGGCATGGTGATTTCCTTTAACCCTATTTTAATGAACATAACCCCAAATAAAGGAGGCAATTCTGCCATCAGCTGTGTGAGTCAAATACACTGCGAAGAGGTTCCTGACACGACTTTTGCTAATAAATCAAAAATTGATATGAATAACACAGCACCTGTCAAATTATGAATATAAAAATACCCTCTAATGAATACAGAGAACACAGAGAATACAGAAAATACATCCAAAATAAAAGCAAATTTCAGAATAAACATCTTTATTTTTAAGATTGATGATTTGATTCATTTATACAAAAGAATCCTTATGCCATCAAATAGATTTAACAGATCGATAAATGGAAATTGATCGGTTTCAACGATCGATTTTAAATCATGATAAAAATCAATCAATTAAAATTGCGATAATCTTAAGCTAAATAAAAAAGCCCTTTTATTTAAAAAATAAATGTCACACATTGAATTGAATGTGCCCTAAATGGGGTATTCACAAGAATATAAATCGGGGGGATTTTCAAGAATTAAGCGAAAAGAGGTAGGCTGTTCGGATTATTGAGTGCGCTTAATGGTGAAAAAGGGTGAGGGATGCAGTACACCCTAATCAAAACTAAAGGGGCGCATTACTGGCGCCATTTCCAATCACTTTTTTTCACTTCACCGAGTTTATAAAATTCACTGACTAACTCAATATAATGTTCAAAATCACGATTGATGGAGATAAGACGATTACAAAGCACCCAGTCCACATTTTCTTTTTCTGTGGCTTGAATGAGAATTTGCGTATTCGCAATCTCTTCCTTATCAAGCAAAATAACCCCGATACTATGGGCGGCACAAAGCATTGTGAGCTCTTTAAGCGTCTCATCCCCAGTGATTTCGGCAGCAACTAAATAGCCAACATTGGCCCATGACGAGTTAGATAGAGTTTGAAAGAACACCTCTCTGACATTACTCATATTAATTATTAACTGTGTAGAAGTGATGGCTTTGATAATGTTTTTTCATTAAAGTGCCTTCTTTAGATTAATTTATAGGATGATCTAAAAAGGCACTTATATAGAAAGTAGGATGGTTTTTGTTACTATATATTTAAACTAACATCTCTAATTTTTTAATGTATTCAACTTTGTATTTCTCTACTTCTGACGATAATTCAGTGTAGTCAGAAATTGTATTCGTCTTACGCTCTATCTGTAATTTTAAAGCATCTAATTGCTCATTAATGTCTTTTGTTAACTCAGTCTCCAATGATTTACCTGCCTCAATTAACTTATTCATTATTTCATCAAATTGTTTTTTAAATTCACTACGAATCCGAACAAAAATAAGTTGCAAACCTGATATTAATTGGTTTTGCAATTCACTAATTTTATCCTTCTGTGTAATTTCACCCGAAAATTCTCCAACGATCAGTTTAGTAATGTTTCCAAGATCTATAGAAAATAATGGCAGTGTTAATTTTTCTATAAAGTCTTCAATCATAGAGCGGAATAACAATGGATTGAAATCACTGCTCTTTGTATCAAGCTCGCTGAGCAATGTTTGACGAAGTTCTTGTTTAATTATGGTGGGTGAGATTAATCGGCTGAATGCAGATTCGATTTGCATAGAACAATCTGCTGCATATTGATTCAGTTGTTCAATTGCATCACTGGCGTTGACATAATGATATGCTACGCTCCGTGTGCTGTGAACAGTTTCTGAGCTTCCCCATGAGAAAGGGTTATACCAACGAGAAGTACTAATTTCATAACTGTATGATTCTAAACGACTGCCCGTTCGTGATGTTAGTTTTGAAAAATTAAGCTGATCCTGCTGAAGTTGTGTTAGCAATGCTTGTGCATCTTTACGAGCTGATTCCCGTGTTTTATTCAGTGTCTCACGGAGGACTACGCTGATGGCAGTTGTTCTTTGTAAATAGGATGTTTCTGTATTTTTGATGTCAGTAATATCATTTGACTGAATAATTTTGATCCGTTCGTTAATATTCAATTGTAGCACTTCAAGGGCGCTGATAATTGCACGATAACCATCAGGTAACATACTTTTATATTGCTCTTCAAGGAGTGCATTTCTATCCGTTTTTGCCTGTTCATAAGTTTGCTTTAATACTGAAAAATTGGCAATACGTAACCAATCTTCCTGCGTAAAGGCATAATCCCATTCATCTTCAGCCAATTCCTGTAACTGTTGGTGTACATGCAACATCGTTTTTGACCAATTAGCTTGTGGCCATTGTGCAAAGCCATAGGCAAATGTGCTTGCAAAGATGGGTTTTGAGAAGCTACTTTCAATCAACTTTTGTTGTGATTCTGGTCCACATTTTATTGCTGTAATCTCACTACCTTTTGTTATTGCCTGACGAGTTAGCCGTTTGATCAAGTTTTGCTCTGTTTCGATGAGAGAGCCACGATCTGCACCATCATCTAAAATAGCAGAATCATATTGTCCGCCAACGAGCACTAGGCGTTTGACCCCCTTATTGGGTAACTGATTACTGAGCAAATCATAGTCTGATTTATCGAGGAACTGACTACACCGTGATAGGAAAAAAACCACATCACAGTTAGACATGTACTCACGAGTTTGCTGAGTACGGCTTTGAACAGGATCATTCATACCTGGGGTATCTACGACTTCAAATCCCTTTAGAGCAGTATCAGGTAATGTAATCCCAGTGCTTTTTACCAAAGCAGTATAATTGCCGTCATTGCCAGTGTAAGCGTTTAGCAAACCTTGTAATCCATTGAGGTCGATACTTTCAAAAGTGTCCCTTTCTTGTGCCAAACAACGGATTATTTCATCTTTGCTGAGGCGTTCAGACATAGCGACAAGCTCTCTTGCAACAATTGCACTGACGGACTGATCTGGGCTATTAGCTTGTCGACATAGTTCGTTCCATTCTTCTTCAGAATAGTACTCAACGGTCAGTGTATATTTTTTACCATAGCTAATTTTTGTCAGGTTTGCTGTTTTGGGCGTAGCAGCTTCTGGGAGTATTGGTTTTCCGCCGAAAAGCAAAGCGTTAAGAAAACTACTTTTCCCTGCTTTAACCTGCCCCATAATACCGATACTCAGTAGTTGTTGCTCCTGTTGCAAACGCTTTTGTTTGGCAGTGAGTGTGTTTATGGCATCTATCAGTGCACTATGAGCGGTATTAAAATCTTGAATTGATTTGTTAAATTTCATCATAAATTTTGGCATCCTTCCCAATTTAATATTTCTGCATATTCAGCTTTTTGATCACGACTAGTCCAGCCACTTTGCTTGACCGATTCACTATCGAGTACTGATGCGCCATCTTCAAGGCAATTATAATAAACAGTTGTATTAACAGATGAATTTATCATAAGAACATAATTTGAATAATAATCACATATAGGTAGAGAATAAACGGAAACAGGTGTATCGAACGAACATTCTGAAAAAACACCGTGCGCTGGGTTATTTATATAGATCCCTCCAGGCTCATTCCATGTTTTTTTATAGACTGAGTGACAATTTTGAAAAGAGACTTTATCGAAAGATTTATATGATGGGTTTTTAGCGAAAATTGCACCACCCAACTTAGCAGTGCAATTTTTAAATAAGCTAGATTTAAAAATAATACCTGATTGATAATTTACAGCACCACCAAGCAACTCCGGATGGCCACATTGTTTAAATGAACACCCCTCTATTAAGCCTGTGGTATTTTCTTCATCAAAATAAAATGTTCTTGCATTCATTGTAACAAAAACGGTATTTTTTATATTAATGGACTGTGTATTTATAGATTCATATGCAGTAATGGTATTTTCTTTTCTATATTCACCATGTATATAACAATCATCAATTTTTAGTTCACAGTGTAATAATTTATTTATGGGGTTTAATAATATTGAATCTGACATATGAAAATTACTGTTGCTAATATTGAGATTACAGTTATCACCATAAACAATCAGCGTATTATTCCAAGTGACATCATTATTTTTTACTTCAATGGATTCACTTAATCTCCAAAATCCCCCCTCTATTTTATGAAGGTTATCTTCTGTAATATCATTAAGATAAAACTCATGCCAAACATTATTAAGAAGTAGATTTAATATGGTTTCTGATTTGTTATTTTTATCAATCAGATTATTTTCAAGTATCATTCGGCTAAAAGATATAACATCATCAACCAACTCTTGTTCTGCATTCAGTACATTTAATATTTTATTTAATATCGTTTTTTGCTCGTCAGATAATTTTCCTGATAACTGAGAAAAGACTAGAATATCCAATAAAAAGATATCGAGTATATCATGCTGTTCTATCAAGCTAATGAATGCAGAGATATCTTCTTCACTATAATGTAATGCTTGTTCTAAAATATCGCTGATTGTTTGTTCTTGGTTTAATGAAGGTAACCAAAATTCATATAGCCTTCTTTGCTCAGCACTTATACTACCGTTTAGTAATAGAAATGCAGCATGAAATTTCAGGTAATTTTCTTTTTCAGATGAATTTAATTTATCTGCTAGTACATGAATTCTAAACGCAGGTTGGCGTTTTTCAATCAGGTTATCTAAAGAATTAATCCAAGTTTCGTAGTTAGACATTATAAATAAACCTTTTGCTAAATAATAATTGGGTGATATTTAAACTGTATCTCGCTGTAGCGATCATTTGGAGTAATCGCTGTAATATAACCACTGAAAGTAGATGAAATCTTATCATTCTTATTATTCTTATTTATGGCTATCACTTCACCTGAATGAACAATATCACCTTCATTAACGATTAATTTAAAGTCTGGATACATAAACACCATAAGCCCTGAATTTATTGTCGATTTTTTAGTGTTTATGATTATTGATATTTCATTTTTTAGGAAGATATTTCCTACTGAAAATTCAGTCCACAAAGATTGAGATAGGGAGTTAATAATACTGTTTTCTTCAATAAATACTTTTTCTTCATTTCTAATGCCAAGTACAGATTGAGTTGCTTTTATAATATCATTGAAATCTTTTTCAGTGATATTTAATATATTAATAATTTCATTGATTATTTCTTTTTGAGCGTGATTAATCCCTCCAGACACATAACAAAAAACCAAGGTATCAAGAATAAAATGAATAGATAAATTATCTTTCTCGATAATATTAATTGCTATTTTTAAGTCTTCTGGTGAAAAGTTTGATGCGCTTTGAAGAAGCTCGCTGAGCGATGTATTATCACTTATTGAAGGTAACCAAAATTTATAAAGTCGTCGCTGTTCATCGGTAATCACACCGTCAGCTAATAATACTGCCGCATGAAAAATAGTATATATTTGGCACTCATCTTCAGACAATTGTTTTTTTGCGAAGTGTGTATTAAACGGTAATTGTTTTTCTTCATGTATTTCACTAAATGTATCTATCCACATTTGTAAATTTTTCATTCCAATACCTTTTGATATCATAGTTGATCGATAAGATGAGTAATATTTTCGTTATACTGTTTTTTACGTAATAGCTTACGAAGGATATTGGGATCAGGAATAGCATTTATTTCCCAAACATACTTTATTTTTTCCACTTGGCGCAATAATGCTTTCTTTTGTTCAGGACAGACCGTGAAATCATCGCTCCATTCAATAGCTGACTGCTTTTTCCACCTTAATAATGATTGTAATTTATTTTTATCTGTAGTTATTGGAGGTAAATCTGCAAAATAGTCATATGTCACATTATTGATTTGATATTCTTTGCAGTAATTTTCCAGTAGTGTTGAAAGATTAATAGGCCTTAAATCAAGTAAATCTAGATCATGAGGCTCAGGTAATTCAATGTTGACCTCATCGCCAATTTTTTTTAGTAATGTAAAAAATGCTTCTTCTAATTCACTAAGATCTTTACTTGATGATTCAATTTTAGTGAGTTCACCTTGAGCATGACGTCTGAGAATTTCGGCTTCTTTGCTTGTATTTTCATCATCAATTAATGCTACCACTTTATTCAGAATATTGAGTCGTTTCGCTTCTTCTGAGCGACGTTTATTAAAGTGTGTTCTGTAATCGATAAATAATCGTTTGAAGTTTTGAGCAAATTGAACTGCTCTGGGTTTTTTATTCCATTCATCAAACTGTGTTAATAACGGTTGTAGTGAAAACTCACTCTTCTTCTTTCGGGAAAATGGAATTATTGTCGTAAAAGAGATACCTCGTTCCTGCAATGTATGACGGATTAAGGCCTCGATCGCAACTACATCGTCAGGGAGCCGTTTATCAGCATGAGTAATAACAATACATTTCGGAATATCATTTAGTTTAGCAAGAAATTGAATATCAGCTTCAGGGATCGTGCCATGCTCAAGTGATACAGCCCAGATAATATAATTGGCACTTTTAAGCTGTAGTTCAGCTCTATCGGCATCCGTTTTTTCATTGCAACCATCGTCATCAGGTTTGGAATAACCTGGAGTATCGAGAAATGCCAAGTTATGCCATGGGAAATCAGGAAGTGAAATGTACACTGCCTGTAATAAACTACCAATCTGGCTACCATACAGGTATTTTTCTTCATGAGTTAAAGAGCTTAGTTGAGTACTTGTTAATTCAATCAAATTATCATGAAGATTGATTGCTTGTATTTTTTCCTCTTTATCGTGCAATACATATGCGGGCATCGATGTTGTTGGATCAACCTGAACAGCGAGGTATTTTCTATCAATAAGTCGGTTGATCAGACTGGATTTCCCTGCACTGAATCCTCCGCCGAAGCCTACGACTGATTTTGTTGCAAGATGAGGAAATTCACAAAAAAGACCAAATCGGTGTAGTTCTTCATTCAATGATGCTAAAATACGAGTAATATCACTTGGTGGATTACTTCGTGATAATTCTATTAAGTCATTTTGTATCAGTTTATTAAGTTGATACAACGCTTCTTTCAGTGGTTCTGGCTGCTGACTTTGTAAGTCGCTTGCTGCACAAAACAATTTATAGCGTTCAGCTATTTGTTCCTCAGTTAAATAAATTGATATCATTGCGCAACTCTCGCAATATTCTCTTTAAATAAGGACAATGTTGTATTATCACGAGCGAATTCTTCTCGTTTAGCATCATCAGCCTGTTGTTCTTCTAATAATGATTTCTCAAGTATTTGTAGTGATTGTTTTTTATCTTCAGCTTTTTGTTGTGTTTCTTTATCAAGTTCTGCTTTTATTTCCTCTGACATATCGTAAAAACATTTACGAAACTCAGGTTCAGCACGGCTGATAATTTGAGGAATGAGTGTTTTGATAACATAGTTTTGAGCTTCTTCCTGTTGTTCTGCATTCTTTATTTTTTCTTTTACACTAGAGGTGAACAGTGTAGCTATCGCCGTGAGAGCATGACCGATTATTTTTAGCTGAGGGAGCAGTGTAATGAGTTTAGAAACGACGAAGGTGACAATGGCTGTAACAGAAATTAAATCACTGAGACTATCACTTTGTTTAAATCCGTGAGTGATATCTATATTGGATGGTACAAACTCGCCACAGTCTTGCAGTGTATTCATTTTTCTGGCAACAGTAGGTTTAAACTCTTGTTCCATAACAGTAATAAACGCTTCTCTCAGTGCATTTCCTATTATGCTATTCATATCACCATTAAATCTTAGTGCATCTGTTAGACTGGATAATTGGTTGCGAAGTAATACTTCAAGGTTGTTTTTTGCACTATTAAGGCAGGATGGAATTGTGTCATCAATCTGTTGTTTTATAGTAGAAAGTTGTTGCTGAATCTGAGCTAACTCTAGTGGTATTTGTGCACAAGCATTACGGATCTGTTCAATTGTCAGATTATCATTATTCATTTGTGTAGTAATTCTACGCTGAATACGCTCTATTATATCTGTTATTTTATATCCAACTGATTGGTAATATATGATATCTGATTGTTCAATCACTTTCTGAAGCATCTGTTCGAAACCCGACACTTGTTTTTTTCTTGCACTAGTGGCAATCGTTACTATAGGAGGCTGACCAGATATATTTTCCACTCCAATTTTTACTGATGAGACTATTGCGTCAATTTCTTCTGGAAGCCGCTTGTCACATTTTGATACCACGAGTGAAATAGGCTTTCTGAATAATTTTAATTCTTGTAACACTTGTTTCATACTTTGTTTCAGTGTGCCATCCTCTGCACTGACAACAATGCAATAAGTTCCACTACGTGAAATATAATTATCTATTGCCTGACTATGTGCCTGAATACCAGATTCCCAACCTGGCATGTCCACCAGTGTCAACTCAGGATACGGTTTCAAACTTTCATTCGGTAGAGTTATTTCAACCCAATAATCACGATTACTATCAGATAAAGGAAAGTCTTGTTCCTTCAGCTGTTCTCTTGAAATAATTGATACAACTCCGTCACTGTTGCATAAATTGATACTTTCATGCTCTGCATATCTTATCTCTGTGGGTAGACAAGTCTCAGGTGTCACTTGTACTCCGAGCAATTTGTCATCTAAAAAAGTATTAATCAGCGTCGATTTGCCTGTACTGAATGAACCGATAAATGGAAATCTAAGCTTAAATTCATTATGTGTTTTTACTGCATCATTGAGTTCATCAGTAAAATCATATTTCTTCGATAACCTCGTTAGTTCAGGGATAAAGTCATCAACTAATTGTTTGAATTCCATATTCTTACCAAAATAATTATTGCGTTTTAGATCGTAACACTAACTTCTTGTTCTTACTTTACTATTTCTTATCTGTGGTAATTTCGTTTATAAAAAAACAGTGATAATAATTTCGATATTTTAGCTATTTTTACCTGCAATAACGTTGCTTGTATTAATTCTTTTTTTGACTTCAAAAGACCATAAGTGTGTTCGCGGTTCACTGTATTCATTCACACAGGCTTTTAATCGTTTTTTGCCCTTATTGGACTCTTACTGCTATAAAATAAAAGGATTAAGCCTAAAACAAAGCTCAATCCTTGAAAAATAATTCACTTATATCATCTAATTATTTATTTTTACTGTCTGATTACCCCAGCGCTTTTTACC
>NZ_JAMPMC010000057.1:0-12502 GCF_028477945.1 Providencia sp. PROV261
CCCGCAATTGCTATTTTCAAAACTGACCTCTCAAATCCATCTTAGTGTATGACAAGGGATCCTTCATCAGCGACAAATTACAGGTGATAGTATGACTGATACCAGTCAACAAACGCCTGCACCCCTTGCTCTATCGAAACTTGTGGGCGGTATCCCGTAACCTTAAATAAGTCTTCGGTATCGGCCCATGTGGTATACACATCCCCAGCCTGCATCGGTAAAAAGTTTTTGATTGCCTTTTTGCCCAGTGATTTTTCAAGTGCAGTAATAAAGTCAGTTAACTTCACAGGCTGACCATTACCGATATTGTATAAACGGTATGGCGCACGACTTTGTGCAGGTGAAAGAGAACCATTTTCTGGGTCTGCTTGTGGGATTATATCGGAAATACGGATAACCCCTTCCACGATATCATCAATAAAAGTGAAATCACGGCTGAGATTGCCGTTATTATAAACATCGATAGGCTCGCCCGCCAAAATTGCCTTAGTAAACTTGAATAAGGCCATATCCGGACGCCCCCACGGACCATAAACTGTAAAGAAACGCAGACCAGTGGTTGGCAACTGATAGAGATGTGAATAGGAGTGTGCCATCAATTCATTGGCTTTTTTAGTTGCCGCATACAAAGAGACTGGGTGGTCGGTCGGCATATCGGTACTAAATGGAGTTTGCTCACTCATGCCATACACAGAGCTAGAAGACGCATACACAAGGTGTTTGACATTTGCCTGTCGGCACCCTTCCAAGATAGCCAAATGACCGGAAAGGTTACTATCTGCATAAGCAAATGGATTTTGCAATGAATAGCGAACTCCTGCTTGAGCAGCAAGATGGATCACACGGTCAAAATCTTCTTGGGTACACAACACCACGACTTTTTCACGGTCGGTAATATCAAGTGGAATAAAACGAAAATGAGGGTATTGCTCAAGAATATGTAGACGAGACTGTTTCAGACCCTGATCGTAATAAGCATTCATGTTGTCGATTCCAACAACCTCATGACCACTATCTAATAAACGCTGACATAGTCTAAAACCGATAAAACCTGCACTACCAGTAACTAAATATTTCATGTTAATTATCTTTTAGTATTAAACCATTCTCACGACTCAATATAAGCCGCATTCAATATCCATTTAGAGTTAAGACCTGTAAATGTAACAATGGTTTTATTTCTAAAGAAATAAAATAATGCTCTCAGTGAGCTATTCGAAAGTTTCTGGTATGGCTTGTGATAGTGCAGATTGATTAATTTCACTTAATGTCGGTGCACCCGCGGGGCCTTGCTTACTGACAACGATGGCAGCAACTTGGTTACCAAAGTCAACACAATCGCGTAATGACCAGCCTTGGGATAATCCCGCCAATACTCCTGCGGTATGTGCATCCCCAGCACCAATCGTATCCACAACGGCAATTTGGTATGCAGGCACGAACAGTGGCTGTTGATTCGGTTGACATAGCCAAGCACCTTGGCTATCCAAGCGAACAATCAGCGTAATACCACGACGATACGCATACTCCGCTGACAACCTTACAAGGTCACCTTCACCACAGAGGAAACGCGCCTCATCACGGTTGACCGTTAAAAGGGTTCTATTGGCGGGTAATTGCTGTAAGAAATTCTGAGGAAGCGCTGCAAGTCTTGGCCCTAAATCTAAAACGAGGGTTTGTGTTGGGCAGTCATTCAGCAACCATTGTTGTAACGCTTCCCCTTGCAAGCAGCCTAGTTCGTAGCCGCTCGCATAGATAATACTGTCGTTCGGTAAAGCGAGAGTTTGTAGCTCCTCCCTATTCCACTCTTCTTCACAACCCGCGATAGAAATAAACGTCCTTTCGCCGTTAGGCTCTGTTAATGCAAAGCACCAACCATTATCTTGGGTTTCGCTAACGAAAAAAGGTGACACACCAAGCTCTGATAGCGCTTGGCGAACTCGCTGTCCCCATTGTCCATTGCCCACACGAATACCATTAATTATAGGGAGTTGTAGACGAGCTAAAGCACGAAGAACATTAAATGCACAGCCACCGATTTGCCAGCCGTGATCGTGGGCTGCGATATCTTCACCACTACGTGGCATTCTCGCGACGCTTAAAACGCAATCACCAGCAGCAGCCCCTATCACGGCAACGGTACGCATGATTAATCTTTCTCCGCTGAATGACTAAACATCAAGTATAAGCCGTAAAGCAAAAAGCTTAATACAAATGAAAGAAGAATGGATAAACTAGAGCCTTCAAAAATCCCTGTTGCCCAAGGCCCTTTAATAAACTCATTATCACTGACTAACAAG
The DNA here is from genome assembly GCF_028477945.1 of Providencia sp. PROV261. NCBI lineage: Bacteria > Pseudomonadati > Pseudomonadota > Gammaproteobacteria > Enterobacterales > Morganellaceae > Providencia > Providencia sp. PROV261. The sequence continues at coordinate 2,301 of NZ_JAMPMC010000057.1, forward strand.
CCAGCCAGCGCACCTAACAGCCAGCACAGCAGCGGTATCCAACGAATTCCTGCGTTCGACTGACCAAACAGTTGCTCAAACTTATAACCTTGGCGACTACGCAATACGGCATAATCCAACATAAATACCGCTTCCCATGAGGCTAAGAACACGCCACAAAATAGTAAGAAAGCAATAAATGAATTAATAAATTCGCCTGAAATAAATAGGATATAAATCGCCACACCCATGACTAAAATAGCATCTATTGCGACCGCATAAACTTGGCGAATTTTTATGCCAATCGTCAGTAAGTTGAGACTCGCAGAATAGAGGCTTAGTACCGCAATAGTAATAATACCCGCAGTTGCCGTTAATAAATAAGGGATAGACATCCAACTTGGCAGCTCTGCACCAATTAACGCAATCGGGTTTTCAGCGGAAGCTAATTCCGGCAAGCGTGCCGACAGCAAAATCCCTGTAAATAACAGAATAAATAGCGGTAGCATCGCTCCAAATGTGACGGCATTAAAAATAGATGATTTTGATGACCGTTCGCTTTGATAACGGCTGTAATCTGCTCCTGCAATCCCCCAGCCAATACCTGTTCCTGCCGCAATAATTGAGACAGCAGGTAAAAAGCCCGTTAGCCAGCTACCAGAAGGCATGGATAACACTGCCTGCCAATCTGTATGCCAAATAATATACAGCGCGGCAATCAAGGTCATGGTGCCAAAGATACGCGTGATCCAGCTTTGCATAACCACAACCGTTGCTTGCCCGAGTAGGCTAATAGTGATAGCTAAACCACCAAATAACACCATACAGACAACGGTTAATGTCACTGAATCACTAAATCCAAGCACCTGAAAAAGCGCCTTTAATGTCAGTGTCCCAGTGATCATGTTGATGGCTTCCCATCCCATCAAAGTGACCCAACTGAAAAATGTCGGGGCTATATTCCCTGTTTTGCCGAAAATGGTTCGCGAGAGTGTTAGTGTAGAGGTGCGGCCTTTTTGGCCTGATAAACTGATGTAACCAACTAATGCGAAGCTGGCTATACCGATAATCGCCGCGAGCAGCGATTGCACGAAAGAGAGACGAAAAGAAACAATAATTCCGCCATAAACAATACCGAGGATCCCGATATTCGCGGCAGACCAGATCCAAAATAACTCAAGAGGAGTGGCTGTTCGCTCATGCTCAGGTACGATATCAATACCTGTATTTTCGATTTTCCATGCTTCATTTTTTTGTGCAGCGTCAGGTAGTGCACTCATTCAACTCTCCTTAATGACGTAAGGCGCTGAGTATTTTTGCGTAGGGATAAAAATCTATATTATTAGAATTGTTAATCATTGCAATCCATTCTTCAGGAAAAGATTGAATACCTGACAAAGCTCCCGAAATCGCTCCGGCCATAGCACCAATGGTGTCCGTGTCTCCCCCCAGGTTGGCACAATATTTCGCACACATGACAGGATCACCATTTGTTAGGTCAACTATGGCCAGAGCGCAGGGAATAGACTCTATCGTGTCCATACCGGCCCCGATAAAATCGTACAGCTCTTTAAGTGTTGTTTGAGGAGAGCATGTTTGCAACTCGCTAGCCTTCTTAAAGGCCAATAAAATTCGTTGGCCTAAAGATGGACTAAACGTTGAGGCATATAACTGTTGCACCTCATCGGCGAGTAGTGGAAGTTCTTGTTTTATTTGAGGCCATGGAGTTTGCTCGATAGCTCGGCTAATTGCCCAAGCAATGACACAGGCACCTGCAATCGCAATGTCCGACTTATGTGTCGGGATACAAGCCGCTTCAACGGTTTTTATAAATTGATTGCGATCAGCAGTTGAAGCAATGCACCCTACAGGGGCTATCCGCATTGCCGCACCATTGGTGACACCATTTGACACAATATCGTTAATTGGAACGCCTGCTTGAATAGCTAATAGAGATTGCTTGGATGTTGGTCCAAAAATATTTTTATCAAAGGCATTAATGCGGTCTGCCCACGCTAAAATATTTTGTGCAACCACCTTCGGCTCTACCTGACCATGACAAGCGATAATCGCATCCATTAACGCAATTGCTTGATGAGTGTCATCCGTCACTTCACCAGCACGAAACCCAATCGCGGCAATATTTTCGTCTGGCCCTGGTAAAAAGTGATCTATCCAGCCGAAAAATTGTTGAACTTTGTCTTGGCGCCATAGTTCAGAAGGCATGCCCATGGCATCCCCTGTAGCCTGACCATATAAGCATCCAAGTATCGCCGCTTCAATGTTGGGTTTCAGGCCCATTTTTACTCCCAGTACTTTCCTTAACAACACTAATTATATTAGCAGCAATTAAGTCCAATACCAGTCCAATCAGTTAAAAAATAATGCCAATGTAAGTCCAATCGATGATATTATGCATATCCTGAACTCTGTTATAAACTTAATTTGTTGAAAGTTTTATGGAAAAATACAATGCAAGTACGCTTTCTTGAATGGATTAAGAATCAACTAGATGTGAATTCCACAATGCCTCTGTATCGCCAATTGCAACAAGCGATTGAATCCGCGATTGAGCACAAAATTGTGGATGCAGGCGATTATCTTCCAGCAGAGCGCTATCTTGCACAACAGTTAAATCTTTCTCGAGTGACAATCAGTAAAGCAATGCAATCTCTTGAAAAAAAGGGAGCCGTTGTTCGGCAGCAAGGGGTTGGTACTCAAGTCGCAAAATATCTAGGTTATTCGTTATCACATGAAAGTGGTTTTACCTCTCAAGTGATTAAAGCAGGTGGTACAGTCACCACACAGTGGTTATTGCGCACACTCACCGAAGCAACGGCCGATATTGCCGCAAAATTAGGTTTAGCTGTTGGTAGCCAAATCGCGCAATTAAGGCGTATCCGTATCGCAAATGGTCAGCCTGTTTCTTTTGAAAATAACTATATTCCTGCTCAATATCTTCCTGAACCGGAAAAACTGACCGATTCTCTCTATGCCCTATGGGGAAGCCAAGGTATCACTTTCAATCATGTGCAACATAAAGTGAAAGCGATCAGTTGCAATGAAGAGTATGCAAATTGGTTAAACACAACGGTAGGGGCTCCATTATTACAGGTGAAACAAACTAGCACCCTGCAAGGTGGTGTGATCATTGAGTACAGTGAAATCATCTGCCGTGGGGATATCTATGAGTTGGAGTTTAATTCACCATAACGCTTGGCGTGATCTTATCCACGAACACGATTGATAATTTAGATTACTTAAACATTTACCTTTATTCTAATTAATAGTCGTTTTTACGATTAAAGAGAGGGGGTAAATCATGCAGGTTTCTGCTCGTAACCAATTAATCGGTACAGTTAGTGAAATTAAAGAAGGTGCAGTTAACAACGAAGTGGTGCTCAGTTTAGGCAACGGAGAACAACTTACCACCGTCATTACCTGTGAAAGCTGCAAAACCTTGGGGTTAGAGGTAGGCAAAGAGGCGGTCGCTATTATTAAGGCCCCTTGGGTGGTACTCGCCACACCGGACTGTGGTTTGCAATTTTCAGCCCGTAATCAATTCAACGGTAAAATCAGCAATATTATTGAAGGCGCCGTCAACAGTACCGTTCTCCTCGTCACCGATAAAGGTGTTGAGCTAACCGCCGTGATCACCAATGAAAGTCTAAAAGAGATGGCGCTCACGAAAGGGGTCGATATCATCGCCTTAGTGAAAGCCTCTAGTGTGATCCTCGCGACTCGCCAGTGATTGCCGCGGAGATAAAAAATAGCGGAGCACAGCCCCGCTATTTTCCTACCCCTTATTCCTCGACGTTTTTATTCGCCGCCTGTAATGTGTGATAGATGTAGTGGTGATAACTCTCTAATAATTTTTTATCTTCACAGTCATCTAACTTGCCATCACACAAATGACGCATCTTAATATTCGCTTCATAGAACGGAGAAACATGTAAATTTGCGCGCTCTAATATTATCCCTCCAAGGAAGGCAATATCGGTTAACGGACCCGTTTTAATCTGATTACCCGATTTCAAATTATCACGTAACGTAAATTGTGTGATAAAGGCGGGGTTAGAAAATTCAGATTGATATTGATTTAAGCTGATCCCCGGCTGGTGGTCACCAAAATATAAAAACATTAATGGACGTTCGCGCTTCGCCATAAATTCGACAAAATCGCGTATCGCGTTATCAGACGCGACGATTTTTTCCATATAATGACTAAATTCACCAACGGAGTCTGCATTTTTTACCTTCCCTTTTAAGCCATAATCATCATGATGGCTCTCTTTATAAGGGCCATGCTCATACATGGTTAACGAGAAAATAAATACTGGTTTATCAGTCTCTTTTGCTAAGATTTCTTTGACATATTTCAGCATATCTTCAGTGCTGATCGTCCATAAGTTATCTTGTAATTTTCCTGGGTAACCCAACTCTTGAGGCTGAATAATTCTATCGACACCTAATGTTTGATAAGCATGGCCTGAATGGTAAGCACCACGGTTAAATGGCGTCAGAACGACGGTATAATAACCATTGGCCTTCATCTCTTTAAACAAGCTGTTATTTAGATGGTCGACAATAAAGTAAAAGACACCACTTTTTTGCGAGCCAAAGTCATCACTGTTTAGCCCTGTTAAAGCGGCAAATTCAGATAACCAAGTTCCTCCCCCGAAAGTTTGCACTCGCATATGGCTATGCGCGATCAACTCGTTATCCTGTTGAAACATAAATAAATTGGGTAGTTTAGTGCCGTCTGGTAATTTATAGATGCTTGGGTTAACAGTGGACTCTTGTAATAACAATAAGATATCCGGTTTTTCTGTTATATCAGATGCGGGTAATGATACCGTTGCCGCTTTTTGTATAAAATAATCAGATGAACCTTTAATTTGGGGGGAATGGTAATTTGAATTTTTCGCCGACATAACCAAGTTGGTAACGGTTCCTCTACCTTTAGGTAAAGTCTCCGTCCATTGGTTGTAATAATGGGAGGCCGCAAAGCTCGCGCCAAAATAGCCACCAACGCCAAGTAATATGCCGATTAATCGCCAAGAAAATGTTTTCGTTGGGCGTAATAGACGCCAACTAAGCACTGCATTAATGATTAACAAAATCAATAATCCGATCAATGCAACGCCAGCTAACCAATAATGCCCCAAGGTTCCCATATTTGACGTATCCGTCATGATATTAATATCGGAATAAAATAATTGCTCTTTATAATAGTGAACTTTGAGTTGGTTAAGGAATTTAATAATAATAAACAGCGTACTGGTAACAACGGCAGAAAATAACCATCTAGCTGAGACAAGATAGAGTACCCCAAAGATAATGGCATAAACACTTACCGAGATCAATCCGGGGTAAATCACACTCGTTTTCTCGAAGACTAGGAAAAGGGAAGCAATGAATATCAGTGTTAGATAAACGGCGGAAAATACTCTTTTCTTCATCGGGTTTACCACAAAATATGTAAGTATCGACGACCTCCAACAGATAAAGGCCGCCACAGACTGGCTATTTTAACTAATTTAGACGATAAATCTATTCAACAAAAATGCCTTTATCTCGTAAAAAGTGCCCATCGCCTTTGCGTCTAGTGAAGCCACTTCTATCGAAAAACTCAAGAATTTGAATCGCCAATTTCCGACCAATCCCTAATTCATTGCGAAAATCAGCGGCGCCTATTTCGCCTTTATGCGTACAGTAACGCAAAATAAGCTCGGCAAATTGCTTTATTTGGTCACTACTGTAGTAGCGGTCACGGATAATCGCCGTCACTAGCCCCATTTGTGCCGCTTTTTTCATCGCACGTCGGACTGCGTCTTCATCATGATTGATTTCTTTAGCCAGATCACGGACCCACCAGGCCTCGGCTCGAGGGAATAAAGGCGCTATTTGTTGCCAAATTTGTTGTTGTTCCGTATCAAAGACTAACCCATGTTGTGGCATGTGTAGCCAACCACGGGTCTGTTTAATACGCTCATCAGCAATCAACTCATTAATTAATTTAAAAACTAATGATTCACTTACTGTCGGTAATGCCATGCGTTTTAAGCGTGCTTTCCCAACCCCAATTTGGTCACTGTGCACTTCATGGAAATCTTCTAATGTTTGAACGAGCCGTTCTTTCGCCACTTGGGCTTTAAAAGCAGAAAGAGCCAAATCCCCTACGCGAACGAGTTCAACCTGTGATAATAGCTGTTCAAGGGCGGGCGGGGTTAATTGACGAGCCCAACTATAACGCTTTAAATCTAACTCACCATTAGGTAACTGTAATTTCAGATGGGTAAGTTCATCATTTGTCATACAGAGGCGAGTTAACCATTCAATGAATTCAGGTAATCTCTTACCTCGACGTGGAGAGGTAAGCCGGATCACTCTTGCTGACGCCAGTGTTTCTCGCGCACTAATATCACGAATGATGAGGCGGTCATTATCCACAAGCCACAACGGTGTATCGAGAATGAGTTCCGCGAGTAAGGGCGTCGAGCCAAGTTCGGTTAATAATGAGACTCGACCTGTAATATGGCTCGCACCATGGTATAAATGGACCGGCTGCCAATGTTTAATCACCGAATCACACTCTAATTCAACAATCACTCTTGTTGCCGCAGCGAAAGGCTTCTCTGATAGCAGCCAATCACCACGTGTAATCGCCGCTTTATCAATATCTCCAGCTAAATTGAGTGCAACCCGGTCACCCGCTTGAGCTCGCTCTGCTGGCTGATTTTGGCGGTGGATCCCCCGAATACGAACAGTGGTGTCAGCGCCCGTTAACCATAAAGTATCACCAAGCTGCACTTGCCCTGCTAAGGCCGTGCCTGTGACAACAATACCGGCCCCTTTGACATGGAATACACGGTCAATCGCTAAACGAAAACGTTGTTGACGATTTTGGTGATCGGCTCTTTGCTGGTGCAATTGTTGTAAATAAGCCTGTAATTCCGCGATTCCGCGTCCATCGTTGGCCGAGGTCACAAATATCGCAGCGTCAGGCCAACCTTGGTGCTGTAGCTCATTTTTCACTTGCAAAGAAATGTGTGCAATTCGCTCTGCATCAACTTTATCTGCTTTCGTCAAAATGGCTGTTATATTTTGGCAACCAGCTAAACGTAAAATCGCTAAATGCTCTCGCGTTTGCGCCATGACCCCATCATCACAAGCAACCACCAGCAAGGCATGATTGATCCCGCCGACCCCCGCTAACATATTCCCTAAAAATTTTTCATGTCCGGGAACATCGATAAAACCGATTGAACTACCATCTTGTTGAGGCCAATAAGCATAGCCGAGGTCGATGGTCATACCCCGTTTTTTTTCTTCGGGTAAATGCGCCGTATTCACCCCAGTGACTGATTGAATTAGCGATGTTTTACCATGGTCAACATGGCCAGCAGTAGCAAAAATCATGACAACAATACCTGCAATAATCCATGTTCATCATCTAAGCAACGGAGATCTAGCCATAATTTGCCCTCTTTTAATCGACCAATGACTGGTTGGTCGGTGTGACGCCAACGTGCCGTCAGTAAGGCCAACGTATTGCCCCGCCCATCAAATGGCGTAAACGTCACGGCATAACTCGGTAGCCTATCAATCGGTAATGAGCCGCTACCAATTTGGGATAAACAAGGCTCCATTTCTACGACAAATTTATCGCCATAGAAGGCTTGTAATGGAACGATCAAACGTTCAGCTCGCGCTTTGATTTCATCGGCACTACGTGTTAACCAGCGTAGTGTTGGAAGCTCCGTGACCAGTTTTTCGGGCGTTAAATAGAGTTTTAATGTGGCCTCTAATGCGGCTAATGTCATTTTATCAGCACGTAAGGCACGCTTAAGCGGGTGCTTTTGAATGGCTTCAATCCACTTTTTCTTCCCGAGAATAATCCCTGCTTGCGGCCCTCCCAGTAGCTTATCCCCAGAAATAGAAACAAGGTCAATCCCTTGAGCTAGGTACGTTTGCGGCATTGGCTCGGCAGGTAGTCCATAGGCGGTCATATCGATCATTGATCCGCTGCCTAAATCAATTGCGGTCGGCAACTGATGCTGTTGACCTAATTCCGCCAATTCAGCGCCTTCAACTTCTGCGGTAAACCCCTCAATACTGTAGTTGCTGGTGTGCACCTTCATCAATAACGCGGTTTGCTCATTAATAGCGCCCGCATAATCACGCAGGTGAGTACGATTGGTTGTTCCTACTTCGACTAATTGGCAACCTGCTTGTGCCATCACGTCCGGTACTCGGAAAGCACCGCCTATTTCAACTAATTCGCCACGTGAAACAATAACTTGCTTGCCTTGAGCCACCGTCGCCAAAAGCAATAATACGGCAGCAGCATTATTATTCACAATGCAAGCATCTTCGGCGCCCGTGAGTTGGCATAGCAATTCAGCCAAAGCGCGATCACGATGCCCTCGCGTCGCGCCATCAAGAGAGTATTCCAAAGTCACAGGTGAGCTCATCACCTTATTAACGGCAGCAATCGCTGAAGAGGCCATCACCGCGCGACCAAGGTTGGTGTGCAGCACCGTTCCCGTCAGGTTAAACACGGGTTTTAATGCGCTTTCTTGTAAAGCACCATGGCGCCTAACCAACTCAGCAACCCAATCAGGATGCCAAGCGGGCAACTGACTATGTTGTCGGATATACTCGCGAGCTTGCTGTTGCATCTCTCGCAACTGCTCGGTTACCCAGTGGTGTCCTGACTCGATGACGAGGGTTTGCACCTCGTCAAGTTGGAGGAGTTTATCAACAGCAGGAAGCTGGCGGTATAGTTCGGCGGTGGAGTCTGCCATCGTGATTACTCTCTTTTAGTGACTATTTTTCACCGGGAAATAAAAATGGGTTAAGGCTACTACGGACAAAGCCCTCTTCTTCCATCCGAGCATCTAGGATGATAGACGCCAGATCATCAGCAACGGCTTCGACTTTCGCATCTTTTTCTTGATAAAGAATTTTGAGATAACTACCGCAGTCACCACAACTTTCTGCTTTTACCGCAGCATTTTCATCATCAAGAGACCAATAGTGGAGATCGCGAGTTTGTTCACAGTTACTGCATTTGACACGTACCATATGCCATTCTGTTTCACACAGGTTACAGTGCAAATAGCGTAGGCCTTGCGTTGTGCCAATTTGTACAATGCTAGACACAGGCATGCTGTTACAAACGGGGCAGAAGTGGCGATGATCACCATGTTCAGCGCGCGCTTTTCCGGGAATTTGTGCTGCCATTTGTGCCCAATACACAGACAGTGCCGCCCAAATAAACATGGATTTATCAGCGGGAACCTTCTCAAATTGCTCGTTAAGTAGCGCAGTCGCCATCTCTTCAAGCTCATTTTCAGACGCCTTATCGAGATTCTCTAATGCAGGGCGTACTGACTCTGGAACCACTGGTAATAATTCAGCAATAATCGCATTTAATAACTTATGCCAATGGGCTATACGTGGGAATGTTTTCGCCTCAAGAGGCGGATTATTGGTCGCCGTTGCGCGCTCTAATACCGCATTCATATCCATTTCTAAAGGATTATCATGCTGCGCATTGTTTTGTGCTGTTGCCACTTCCGCTGCAAAATTAAGATAATCTGCAAAAGGATGTTCATCCACACCCAGTGCTTTTAATCTTTCTGCGCGTCGTTGATACAGATTTTTTAAATTCGGGAATAGGACAGGCGGGATAAAACCAATACCTTTTTCTTTTAGTCTTTCTTGCCCTAATTCTTCTTTAGGGACGATACGAATACCCATCGCATTGCTCTCTTTCAAATTTTTAAAATGATAGCTCTAGGGGATTTCCCTAGAGCTATCTATCGTATTGTATGCTTATCAGCGGAAATTGCTGTTATCTATCGCTCAGGATAAAACAAAAGTCGCTCAGTAGCCACCTTGTTCCCTTTGTATCGTGCGTATCGCCAGCTTTTTATATCAGAGCGAAGCAATCTTTATACCGTTTCTTTAGATGAGGTGATGTGGGGAAGGAAATGATGATATTAAAGATAATGGGTGATTTCACTACGCCTGAATATCACCCATATCGCGTTATATTTGTTAAACGGACTCAGACTAATTTGAATCAATAGGTAAGCTACTGTCTTCTTTTGCGAAATGTTGCCCCATGGTAAAAATCAAACATAATGGGATTAGGGTAATTAATAATGCGTACTCTCTCGCATAGTCAGGTGACTGCTCCCCGCCCTTTCGGA
>NZ_JAMPMC010000058.1:0-11472 GCF_028477945.1 Providencia sp. PROV261
TATTTACCTACGCCCGTTTTGCCCATGAGGCCAATGGTAGGGGAGTAGTGAACGAGTTGATTAACTTCATGTAAGAGCTGGGTCTGCAGGTGTGACAGTGAGTTAGATAGAGTGGCTTTGATTAATGATGAAACAATATGTTCAGCAGACATAAAAATCTCCTTGTGATTTTACAAGGAGATAATATAGATTTAAAATAATTTAGAGATTAACGATAATATCATCAAGGTTAATGCTTGGTGGAATATTTTTCAACATTTTATTTTTTTGATTAAGAATGCTTAAAATTTTTCTGATTAATAAGGATTTATTTCTCATTCTTGGATGCTCATTAATAATATTGACAACGTAATCGTTTTTTACAATAAGGTTAAGATATTTATTTTTTTTACTTTGTAACTTTAGTTCATTATACTCTTGAATGATAGATTTTGTTTTTTGTGGCGATAAAAGTATATCACAGTAAAGATAACCATATTTGCCTTTTAATAAACAAAGGAACGTTGTACTTTTATTAACTGAATTTTCTTTCATGTCATTATGTCGTTTGTACTTAACATTCAGAAAATCGAAATAGCCGTATTGATGATTGATCTCTTCATGAAGGCTAATCACATTAAACCATCCACTATATTCAATTTTAAGTGAGAACGATGTTAATTTTAATAATTCCTTAATGTAACTCTCTATTTCTTTATGGACTTCATTAATTTTGCGTATTTTGTCGGCTATTTCTTCTGGATATTCTTTTTGGAGTTTTTTTAACATTTCCTCATGTAAAATTTTTAATTTCTTTAAAGATTCTTCATGTATAGGCGTGTCTTGCAGTGTTATTTTATCAATATGAATAAATAGTAATGGAATAATACATACTTTATCTTTTTGATGTGTTTCATTTTGGAGGTGAGTGTGAGTATAGCGTTTAATATCATGATATAGAGAATGTAATTCTCCATTAGTCACTTCATGTCTTATTGCATTCATTTGTGCATGTGATAACAGGTTTTCAATTCTTAATTTGACGTTACTATTGTTTATTTCTACTTCTACTTCTGGTATATCAACAGTTAGGGTGTTCCTTATTTGGCAAAGACTATTTGAATATGCTATTGGTTTTGAGTCTGAACCAATGACGATGCTTCTTAATTTAGTCGCTATCTCTTGCATTTTGGGGATGTCGTTATACTCTGAACGAGATGTAGCCATGCTCTCCTCGAGTATCCTTTCGATAAAACGCGATTCTGAAAGCCCGAGACATTTCGCTGTATTTGAAATATATTGAGCAAGTTCTTTTTTTTTGATGTTTACCGTCTTACGAATCATTTTAACCTTTTTTTGCAGCAGTTTTCATTAATAGTAAATGCAGCATATTTCACAAACATGATTCTGTATAGGCTTTGCATGATTTTTTTCCTACTTGATCACACTTTTCTTCGCGAAGAATAGGAAGCTGTAAGTCCCACCAAAAGAAAAAATTGTACATTTAATGATGAAGCTTAACCTCCTAGATTCGGTCAATATGCTGTCAGGTACTTCAATACAGTCATGCTTCTAACGATACACAGCAGGAAAGATCTCCCCATTTGAAAATTATTTATTACTGGCTCTTGTATTGATGTGATAATGAATAGAATTATATCAAGTGAGCAACATGAGCTTTATCTCCGCCGATGTATGATTGATGGTTGGATTGCAGCAAGGCATACACGAGAATAACGGCCTTTCAAACGAAAGGTTGTTTTAGTACCTAACGTGATAATAGTTTCCATACCAATATGAGTCAGTCATTATGATTCGTTTCTTTGTTCATTAAAATGAAGCAGTAGGAACGAAGATTAATATTTATGACTAAAAAATTATTTGTCTTAAATGAAGGCTATTTTAGCTATACTAATAAATAATAGCAGCATTAGGTGAGCTTTTAACACGATAAAGTGAGTTATCATACTGCTATAAATGTAATAAAAAATTAGCAGTCTTTAGGTGAGAATTTAGTAAATGTATTTAAATTTCATCAGTGTGGTGTTATTTAATAAATAAGACACTTACATAATATTAATAATAAATTTTCTTGTAATTAATTTGTTTTTAATGATGTTTAATATGGAAGTTTTTGTGTTATTCCATGAATGGGTAAAATAATCTTGATTGATTTAAAGATTGTAGGTGTCGCTAATCTCAGAGTGATAATTTGCTATTTTTCTTGCGAAGAGCAACTAGCCTATTAAAGTTAAATCCTAGGCTGTCTCATGGGACTCTAAGTATTTTTGAGATTGTATTTAAATGGAATTATCTACTAATTATGTTGGTATAGTAATATAACTAATATAACTAATTAATATAACTAACTAATATAACTAACTAATACAACTATGTATTATAACCAATATTTACATAACAAATGTATTCATGTAAACAATACATTTAAATATCAACACGACTATTCCAATACAAAAACCAACCTACACATCTAAAACGATACCTATAGACCTAGATTGGCATCATCTTCCATAAATCTATTAATGCGTAAATGACCTATATGGTTAAGCACATGTCTTATAAATCTACACTGACTTACCAACCTCTTATTCCCTTAAAAGTTCAGTTAGTATGACGATCTTGCAGCCTTAAGCAGCAGACTTAGATCGGTGAACTTATTCTCCTAATAACCACGCTGTAATTTAATACTGCCCTCCTATTGATATGACATCCAATCAACACAAGAGGAACACGTCATGTCAAAAAAGCTAAACCAACACTATGTAAACCAAATTAACCGTACCATCAATAAAGCACTAGCGGTACATAAACGCTTAACTGCCATACACCTTGATTTACGCTTTCCAATTACACCAGAAGATGTTGCAGATGACTCCACAGCAATTACCCGATTCTTTGAATCACTTAAGGCTAAAATCAAAAATGACCTTAAAAAGAAAAAAGAGGCTTGGAAACGTAATCTTTCCTGTGAACTACATTATTGTTGGGTGAAAGAGATTGGTGAAAAGAATAAACAAAAGCACTACCACGTGATGTTACTGCTTAACAAAGATATCTATCACTCCTTAGGGGATTTCAAAAAAGAGAGTGGAACCCTTTATGTCATGTTACAACAGGCTTGGTGCAGTGCCATCAAAATAGCGTATTTACCGTCTCGTCCATTAGTCAACATTGCGGGTAAAAATGTCACGCATTTATATCGTGTCGAGAAGGAAGAAACTGAAGATGGCATGTATACCTACATAGTGACGAATCAATCCCAAAATATCATTGTAAATCGAATTCGGTATCTCGCTAAGTTGCATACCAAGTTCAATGTGGATGGTGAACGGTCATTTGGATGCAGTCGGTAATTAAAAACTGGAGAAGGGATGTCATGACTTGAAGTGATATCCCTTTCATCAAACCGGTATCGCTTCTGACTTTAATTTTAAAGACAGGAGTTTTTCCTCATGACAAATCCAATTGAAACATCAACGGCCACAACACCATCATTGTTAAATGACCAGTTTATCGATATGAAATTCATCACTCAATTAACAGGCTTAACGGATAAGTGGTTTTATAAACTCATTCAAGACGGTGAGTTTCCAAAGCCAATCAAACTAGGTCGTAGTTCTCGTTGGCTGAAAAGTGAAGTTGAACAGTGGCTACAAGCGCGCATTGATGAATCTCGCTCACCAGACGAATGATACCCGAAGAGCATCGACCCGTCTTTGCACCCCATGGCACGCTGCTCAGAATGAGCATCCTGATTGAGAAATCATCGCCCCGTATCCACACAGCATGCTCTGCCTGCTGACTCTGTAGCCTGTCTCTGCGGTTGACTCCTCTCACAAAGAGAAATCTCACATCGTTAATTATCCCGTTAATGGCGTATAATTTCCAAAACAGCAGTCAGTTGACTGACCGACCACAGCGCAAAGTCAGCCTACCCGACAACACCCGCCCACGCATGTATTGTGTTAAAGGCAGCATCTTGGATGACTAAAAAGGCGATGAATCCTATGTAGGCTTATCGCCTTGCAGTGCACCGCCAGTCAACCTAAAGGCTGGGCGAGGATTAAAGGCTAAGGCAGACAATACCGTTAGTGTACTGGTTGTGTACTTGCTGTGATTGGTGATCGCCATTGCAATGAATGATGGAAAATAATCTTGTGATCTAATCAGTAGATGATAAAATGTAGGGCATGTATAAATGAACAGTTATCAAGGGCCGTGTAATGGAAGAGCTTAAATTTGGGTTTGATTCTCACGATATACCAGTAACGCTGATTAACAATACATCGCCAAACGATGCTTGCGCGTCGTTCTACTTTCGTCACGATGGTGAGTACTATCTGCTTTGGGTTGAGCACCAAAAAGTTGAGTATCGAGAGAGTGATGACTTACCAAGATATGCCATAAGCTGCGCCATCAACGAAGGGGATGATGAAAATCCCGAAATTTATAGCGACACATCCAAAAACGATATTTTTAGATCCGATGACGTTAAAGACTTGATCGCTTATTTCCATTCTTAGGTTTCATCTTCAATTTTTGTTAGTAGAGAAATATGAAAAACCTCAAACAATCGCGCTGCGTGATTGGCATTAAAGGGCAAATGCCCGACCCCGATTTCCCCGTTGATATCTGGTTCGATTCGCTGAAATCGGTGGCCAATGTGCTGTCGAAAGAAAATCAGCAGTTGTTAAAAGTAATCGCCGAACAACAGCCGAAATCGGTAACTGAGCTGGCCACGCTGACTGGCCGAGCTGTCAGTAATGTGTCGAGAACACTGAAAACATTGGGCAAGTACAACTTAGTTGAAATGCAAAGTATAAAAAACATGCTTCGCCCTACCGTCACCCATCAAGAATTTTTAGTAGTAGTTAATAATGAACAATAAAACCAACGTCCTTCTACAAGCAGAAGAAATGATTAAGCCCTTAGCACTTGAGCATGTGCCACAAGACAGTGACGTTGAAGCGGTAATTGATCAATGGTTACACGCCATTGCGACCGATAGCCAGTTTTACTGTAATCCAGAAATCAGCAAGCCAGAACAGCTCAAAGAGCGTGTAATCAGCCTGCTACAACAAAATGGTTTATACACAACGCGTAACGCGTTCTTTAATGATGTGTTTGGTGATTTAAAGCTAAAGCCTGATTTTGACGCTAAGTTTCGTTTTATCGACTTATTTGCAGGGATCGGTGGGGTTCGACTCGGTTTTCAACAAAACGGCGGCGTTTGTGTTTTTTCTTCCGAATTTGATAAGCATGCTCAGCAAACCTACAAAAATAATCATGGCGAGATTCCATTTGGCGATATTACAAAGATCCCTGCGAATGAAATCCCTGATCATGACGTTCTTTTGGCTGGCTTCCCATGCCAACCATTTTCGCATGCAGGCCTTAAATTAGGGATTGAAGATACCCGAGGTACTCTATTTCATGACATAGCCAATATTCTAGAAACGAAAAAGCCTAAGTTTGCGTTGCTTGAAAATGTGAAAGGTTTAATTAGCCATGATAAAGGCTATACGCTCAAGGTTATTTTAAAAACGCTAACCAAAATGGGATATAGCTGTAATATTCCTAAAAGTGTTATTGAGCATGGTTCTACAAAGGAAATTCAAGCCTTAGCCAAAGAAATGGTTCTGAAATCAGTGGACTTTGGAATACCGCAGAATAGACAGCGCATATACATCGTTTTATGGCGTGATGGCGAAGTTAAAAGTTTTGAGTACCCAAAACCACTAGGTATTGAAGTTAAAGTTGGTGATATGCTTGAGGAAAACCCAGATCCTAAATTAACTATTTCTGATAGATTATGGGAAGGCCATCAACGTCGAAAAATTGAAAATAAAAAAAATGGCAAAGGCTTTGGTTTTGGCTTAGTTACGGAAGAGTCACCGTACACTAATACTATCTCAGCGCGATATTACAAAGATGGTAGTGAAGTATTGATTGATCAGGTTGGAAAAAACCCTCGGAAGATTAGCCCAAGAGAGGCTGCACGATTGCAAGGGTTTCCTGATGAATTTGAACCAAGTTCTTCAAAAGTACAGGCTTATAAACAATTCGGTAATAGCGTTACAGTCAACGTGATTAATGCACTAGCGCGTCAAATATGCTCACTGATGGAATAGGAAATATGACAGATTTAAATACTTACTTCGATTCAGTTTCAGGGCAGTCTAAGTTTCCTTGTAGTCTCGGGAGGTTAGGAGGTTTTGTAAATTTCAGAAATAGCGGTCAGCGTGGCAGTGTTAAAGAGTTTACATTATCTTTAGAGTCAATTTTGAGCGGGCTAAAAGATATAAGGTCTAATTTAAAAGAATTTAGTTCGATGACTCGTTATGTTGAAAAGGAATGGCGAGATAATGGTTCTAAGTATTTCACTGATTTGATTCTTAATTCTATGATTACGGTTCAAACGAAGCCATGCTTTACTACATTTTCTAAAATAATTAATTGGGCAACTGAAAAAGATTTTTCTGATTATGACGACAATGTAATTGACTTAAGCTCTGAATCACTAAACGTAACGATAGAAAAAATAGAAAATTTAGCTTTATCTTTTTCACCAAATGAACATGCCAAAAATAAAAGAATAATAAATGCAGTAAAGCCGTTAGAAGCACAGCTTTTGTCCAAACCATTCCTCCTTCTCGCTGGCATCTCAGGCACAGGTAAAACCCGCTTTGTGCGTGAGCAAGCTAAGGCGTCTGGTAGCTTGGATGAAACTTATTGTTTGGTCTCAGTACGCCCAGACTGGCATGAGCCGAGTGACTTGCTGGGCTATATTTCACGCCTAAATGGCGCTGCTGAATACATCACTACCGATGTATTGCAGTTTATCGCCAAAGCTTGGTGTGCCATTGCTGATAGCAACTTAACCGTTGGTATGCAAGAGAGCGAAGACCAAGGCAAGCGTTTAGTCGTCGCTGGTGAACGTGATGCGTTAGATGAGGTGCTGCCTTACTGGCTGTGCTTGGATGAAATGAACCTTGCGCCTGTTGAGCAATATTTTGCTGATTATTTATCGGTACTGGAAACCCGCGAATGGAGTTGGACAGGTGATAGCTTTACCTACAGTTGCGATGCGCTATTGAAACCCGCCACCATTAAAGAAGTTGCGGGCAAAGAAAAGCTACGCGAAGCGCTAGGTTTTGATGACGCGCAATACGATGAGCTGTGGGCAGACATTTGCCAATATGGTTTAGGTATTCCGTTTAACCTGTTTGTTGCAGGCACGGTGAATATGGATGAAACCACCCATGGCTTTTCACGCAAGGTGATTGACCGAGCGCTGAGCTTTGATTTTGGCGCGTTTTTCCCTAACGATTATAATGACTTTTTCACTCCAACCAGCTGCAATAAACGCCTTAGCTATCCTATTTGGTCAAATGCCAGCAAAGCAGATTTAGCTGATACTTTTGATGCGGATGGCACAAAAACGGTTGCGTTTTTATCGGCCGTTAATGCCGTGCTAAAAAATACCCCGTTTGAGTTGGCGTTCCGTGCGCTCAATGAACTGCTGCTTGCGGTTGCCAGCAACCAACCACAAGATGACCTGACCTTAAAAGCCGTATGGGACGACTTTATGATGTGTAAGGTTCTGCCGCGCATCGA
This sequence comes from Providencia sp. PROV261, assembly GCF_028477945.1. Lineage (NCBI taxonomy): Bacteria > Pseudomonadati > Pseudomonadota > Gammaproteobacteria > Enterobacterales > Morganellaceae > Providencia > Providencia sp. PROV261. The sequence continues at coordinate 7,618 of NZ_JAMPMC010000058.1, forward strand.
AGGCGATACCGACAAACTGACTACATCTGATGGTAAGGCTTTGTTGGTTGAACTGAATACTGTGCTGGCTGCTCAGTTAGCCCCCATTTGGTTAGCGTCTGACACAGACGAAACCAATCAACGCCCTGACTTGTATCGTGAGAAAATCGTGGCCGATGGTGCTACTGAAGAGGAAAAAGTACTGCGTATACCTTGCCGTTCAAAAGCGAAGTTGCAGTGGATGAGCGAGCGATTAGCCAGCGCTACCTTTACCAGTTTCTGGCCTTAATGAGTCGGTGCTGTTTGATGCCTTCTGCAATGAATGCAACCTATAAGCAGAACCCGTACAGTGATGGTGTAAGGAGTGGTAGGGAATGCCGGAGTTAATACGATTACAAACCCCTGACTTTGAGTTTTCTGTCTGGGCGAATGATATTAGCCAGAAGTTGAGCGTGTACCAGAATACAATGGCGCATAGGGCGAGCGCTAATGATGTACAACCTAGCTACGAATTGCGCTTTGCGCCAGCAGCGCAGCTGAGCAATGCGATTGAACCGCAAGGGCTAGTTGCAGATGACTTGGTACAAAGTGGGTTAGATGAAAGTGACTTAGCCGAAAATGACCTTGTTGCCAATGGCTTAGCGAAACATGCTGAGCTTACATTAAATTCCCCGCTGTTTTTTGAGAATACTCAGTACCAGTTTGAGTGGGTATTTTTTAGTGAAGTCACTAATGCGCGGTTAACCCACCGCAGCCAAAACGTGAATGAGGCATTTCGTTTTGCTCCCGAAGTAAAAACCGCAAGGGGCGTGGTGCCCGCACGTTTAACCGGCACCATTAATACCGGTAATGATGTGGGCTGGTTACGTTTGCCACTTACCTTTGAGCACAATGGCAAAACACAGACTCAGCACATAGCCTTTGAAGTGCTGCCAACCAAAATGGCACTTCACCAAGACTTGCCCGCCATGTACCAAGCTATAGACAAAGTTTACCCTCTTTGGCGCTTTAGTTTGGTCGAAAAAACCGAGCAAGATGCAGCGACCAGCCAGCATCGTGGGCATTTTCCACTGATGTGGTTAGCTAATTTTGCCGCGTTACGGGAGCGTTTTGAGCAAGGCTTAAAAGTGATTTGTGCAGCCCCTCATAGCCGTTTGCAACCGACGGTAGCCAATATTAAAGCGGCTAAATTAAAAGGCCGCTTGCCACATAAGTTAGCCGAGCAAGTTACGCAAGACTTTGCGAATGGCCAGTACGATAAGCGCTATGCGGTCGAAAAAAAGCAACTGAGTGTCGATACCCCAGAAAACCGTTTTATCAAAATGGCGGTGAGTAAAAGTAAGCGGCAATTAGCGGAGTTTGAACAAAAGCTTAGGCAGAGTAACCAAGCGCCAGAGCGGCAACGGTTGTCAGATTCATTTTTAAATGAGCTGCATAGTTGGCAACAACCGCTGCAAAAAGTGTTAGGTCAGAGTTTTTTTAAAGAGGTTGGCGCATACACAGGGTTAAGCCGTGAGTCGTTAGTGCTTCAGCAAAAAACCGGTTACAGCACGGTGTATCGTATTTGGCAGGAGCTGAAATTTTATTTAGATGTGTTTGGCAATCAGTCGAGCATTTCAATGAAATCAGTGGCAGAGATTTACGAAGTGTGGTGCTTTTTGTGTTTGAAGCAGATTTTAGAGCAAGACCTTGGCTTTGAATTGGTGGAAAACGGGACGACTAAGCTCGCCCAAAATGACTTTTTTGAGTACCAACTAAAAGATGGTTTTGCTGGAGCCTTTCGTTTTAAACGCAGCGATGGTGTGACCGCTAGGCTGGCACACGAGCCGAAATTTACCAAAAAGGGCCAATCAATCCGCTCGTACTTGGTTAACCAAGAGCCGGATATTGTGTTGGAAGTGACACTGCCTAAAAGCGCTGATTTAACGAAAGCAGACTCATCAGAAGAAAAGCAGTTTATTTGGCTATTTGATGCCAAGTACCGTATTAAAACCGAGAAAAACCGCTTTGATGACAGTAATGAAGATATCGAAAGTAAGGATTACGTACCAGACGATGCCATCAACCAAATGCACCGTTATCGGGATGCTTTGATTCGCCTATCAGAGCCGCACGATTCTAAATCACCATCAAGTGGAAACGCTGGCCAACCTGCCAAAAAAAGCCGCCCCGTTTTTGGTGCGTTTGCTTTATACCCAGGCTTTTTTGATCAAACAACAACTCCCAACCCCTACGCAGCCGCGATAGAAGAAGTGGGTATTGGCGCATTTGCCCTCTTACCTAGTCAAAATGGGCCTAGCCAAAACGAACTTAGTCAAACTGAATCAACCCAGACTAAGAGCAGTTATTCCGGCCATCAATGGTTGCTAGAGTTTTTGCAAGCGCAAATTGGCACTGCGCCAAATGCACAAACAGGACAGGGCAATGAAGTTATTTACCCTGTGGCTGGCATGGCGGAAAGGCTCTACGTACAAGACGCTGCACGCATACCTTATTACGGCATGCGCCAAGTGCTGTACCCTGATTTGACGATGACAGTGGCATTGGGTGGGCAACGTGGCCGTGATAATGGCTACTTTGAACAATTTGAGCAAGGCACAGCGCAGTGGTATCACCTGCCGCAAAGCATGTTTTTGCAGAAATTTAAGCAGCATATTGCCGAGGAAATTCGCTATTTAGCGTTGGCGTCTACCTCAGACATTGAAAGTTCAACCAAGCAAATTGACAAACTTTGGCCGGTTAAACGAGTCACCGTGTTACCACGCTACGCCATTACTGAAGATCAAGCGGGTAAGAAGTCAGGTTCTGCTGATTTGTATTATTTATTTGAGCTTGGCAAACCGCTGTCACTGCAAACGCCAGTGACCAATGTGCCGCATCACCCAATGAAAAACTCGATGAAACTCACAACCTTAACTCGCCTAGAGAGCGTCACTAAGTTTACCGAGGTTGAAAAAGTGTACGAAGCGGCAATGGTGTGAGGCTAAATGTTCAACTTTAACTGGATTAAATTACCATTATGGTAAATAATGCGATAAATGTAAGTGCCTATATTGATGCGCAGCCACCTAATGAAGCTGGCAGTGACAGAATCTATACCGCAGACGGGCCTCTTTATTCATCAGAGTTGGTTAGGACATTGCTCTCAACCGCTGGTGACAACACTAAGCTATTGACTGAACGTTGTAGAAAAGATGTTCAGACAATGGGATTGGATATTGATGAAGTTAAACAGCTAGTTTGTGCCGCTCTGAGTTCAGGAAGTTACCTAAAATCAGAATGGTGCATAGTTGGTCAAACTGATAAGGCTATTTCTTGGGCTGCATGTGATAGTTATCGGCTGTTTAGAAATGAATGGGTGGAGTATGCGCGTAAAGAAATGCGCTACGAATACTATGTGAAATTTGCGATAGGCAAGACAGGTAAATTGTTAGGGGCTGTCCTAGATAAGGTTTAAATTTTACCTTTAACTATCTGTTTTAGAATAGTTAATTGTTGTTTTGCACTAGGTGTGTTAAATCGCCACTCACATTCCTTTAAATACAGCTCAAAATGTGCCTTCGGGATGCCGTTAAATTTACGCATGTGACGCTTCGCTTGGTTCCAAAAATTCTCAATGCCATTGATGTGATTTTGCCGGTCTTTTTTGTCGACAAACTGAGTGCTGTGGTTGATTCTGTAATGCTTAAAATCACTTACATCCAGTACGTCATAACAGGCAAAATTATCCGTGTAGACGATGCTGTCAGGGTAAATTTTTGACTCAATTATCGGCAGTAATGTCCGCGATTTAGCATCGGGTATGTCTAGATGAGTTCAATGACAAAGCCAGCATCATCGACGCCTTCTTTAAGTTCGCTCAGGCGGAGCAGAAGT
>NZ_JAMPMC010000059.1:0-4403 GCF_028477945.1 Providencia sp. PROV261
GATGTTTTCTAGTAAAATAAATAATCCAATACTGATTAGTATCACACCTGCTACTAGTTCTGTTTTTTTACCTAATATAGTGCTGACATGTCTCCCTGCCATTACCCCTATTGTAGCCATTATCATGGTCGTTAAACCAATAATAAAAATTGCGTGAATAATATCAACATCAAGGAAAGCCAATCCTAAACCAACAGCCATAGCGTCAATACTGGTTGCCACTGAAGTTATAATTAGATTCAAATAACTATGCTGTTTCTTCCTCTCTTTTGGTTCATCTTCTTTTACTAATAAGCTTTGATAAATCATATGACCACCTAAAACAAACAACAATACAAAGGCAATCCAATGATTCCACTGCATAACAAAATGACTTGCACCAATACCGATAATCCAACCTGTTAATGGCATTAAGGCTTCTACTACACCAAAAACAATACCAGTCCTTAAAGCTTCTTTATAAGAGGGTCTGTGAAGTGTAGATCCTTTGCATACTGCTACAGCAAAAGAATCCATTGATAAGGCAAATGCGAGGATAAATAGAGCATAAAAACTCATAATAAATATCTCAGTCGGGAGTTCCATAGACATATAATCCGTCCCCCAACATATAGACGAATGACATGTTTATGGTCTTGCTAACCCCTTAAGGCATTCGCACCATGAACAAATATTGTTCAAGTATGTTGATACGAAATCTCGACAATAAAGATAAATTGCCGAGCAAGCTACTCCCCATTTCTGCGGCACGGAAGATAACAATAAATAAAAAGAAAAACAACCATAAAATTCAACCCAACATATTGATAATGATAATGATTTTTATTTTATATGCATAAGAGAATGCAAATTATTATCTTTTAAATAATTAAACTTAGAGCCTATCTCAATAGGAGCTAAATTCATCACCTTACCCAGCCATATCGATGTTTAAAAGTCAGGCTGTATAAGGTTTTGGTTACAATAATATATTTTTTATGCGGTAATTAATCCCTATTGAGATAGGCTCTTAATCCTCCCCGTAACATCCCCGTCTAACCTTGCCGTTCAATCGCATTATACGAACCGTAATAGGACCGTTATTTTAGATTTGGTTATTCATATTCAGAGTAGATAAACTATTGATTTACTAGGTAACGCATATTTGCGTCACGGTAACTTATTAGCATCTACAGATTGCAACAAAATATCATTTAATGAATATGGGCGACTAATCACCCATATTGCCAATGAGGTATCAAGCAAACCTATTTATTTTTACTTTTTTTCCAAATTATAAAATGAATAATCCCTAAACCACCGTGACCATAAATATAAATCTCAATTAAAATTGTGAGTGATTTATGAATACTTCTAGCCTCTAAAGCAAATGGAGACTGCTGTAACCATAGAAAAAACCATGCAATACCAGACAAAATAACAATTGATAAAGCACCTAACCCTAGACCTTGAACTGTCGCGGCAAGCCCTTTAGGTGAGCTGTCTGGTAGCTTTTTAGCTAAAAGAGAGTTTATATCTTCTTTGATTTGCTTAAAATCCCCCCAGAGATAGGGATAAAAATATCTAAACCCTCTCTGGTGAAAACATAACACGACTAAAAAGAACGTTAAGAAAAAAAGCACAAAGCCTGAAACGATATGAATCCAAGTAAATAAATAAGTCTCTTCAAAAAATGGAATAACTACTGACTTAGTACCCGTCATCCAATTACTAACAATGATTTGCGATATCACTAAGAGTAGAATTAACATATGTAAAATTCTTATTCTTTTAGTCTGATAAAGACCAAAAAAATCCCAAATCGATTTAAATATGCCCACAATGCTTCACCTTTTTTATGATTATTCACACTAATACAGTTTAATTGCTTATAACTCAATTAGTTATGGCTTTAAGCCCTAACTGTAGAATATTTTATATGAAATACAGTTCACATCTACAAGTTAATTACAATTATCACTTTAAGATTGTTGTATTTATAGGCCAATACCAATTAGTTTTTCCGGGGCGTTGCAATATTGGTATCATTGTCTGGAATAAAGTCCTATTGAGATAGGTTCTTAGTATAAGTACATTAACTAATCAGTCAGAAAGGCATCAACAATGAAGAAAATAATTGTACTCTCATTTCTAGCAGCGTCTATGCAGGTCAATGCGACTTCCTGTTACAGTGATGATTACGGTAATCCATCATGCTCAAATGGATTGTCAGCATATAACGACGATTATGGTAACACTACTTGTTACTGATAAAGACCGTTGCTGAGTTAGTGCACCTTGAGGAATATAACAAGGAGCGCCGACTATTCTTGGGATAAAAGCGCCTTAGTTTTAAACTCGAATTGTGATCTACTTAGTCGACAAGTAGAAAGAGACTGGCAACATTCGCTGCCAGTTTGAAACGGCATTCTGACTGGAGTGTGTATTTTTACATTTTACTTCATTAAACGAAGAAATTGAGGATTAGAAACCTGCATCTGCAAGCTATTTTTGTATTCCGTGATTTTTCCTCGCACACAGACTTTTTGCTCATTAAATCTAGTCAGTTGACCAAAGCGGTTCTCAAAGCCTTTCAGGTCATCATCCCAAATTAAAATTGCTAACGATTGGTTCGGGTATGGCTTATCTAGATTTAGGTAAGTCGCCTTTCTACCCTTGTGCACTTGGGCCACGACTCCACAAGCCATTACTGTCTCACCAACATGCAAAGCGGCACGGTATGATTCAATCCTTTGTTCATTGGCCCTGACTTGAGTTGGTAGTGCCATTAAAGAAAGACATAAGGTTCCGACTAATGCTAAGTTTTTCATTTTAGAATATCTCAATTTGATTATTGTATTTTACGATTATCTGAGGCTGGCCATTAAATGAAGTTATATCACCTGAGATACAGAGTCTTTGATTTAAAAAGTGTTGGAACTGCTCACCGTATCTTAATACATTGTCTGCGTCTGAGTCCCAAACAACAGCCCTAAACGTTGTGTTCGGGGATGGGTATTCAAAATTAAGGTAAGTCCCTTTAGAATAGGCTTTAACCTCTTTGACAACTCCGCACACGACCTGATATGTCCCAACCAAGCTTTTTGCTTGGCTGGTTGCAATAGCCCCTTGCTTGTGTAACTCCCCCGCCCGAGTTGGTACCGCTTCATCAACGTTAACTTCTACCCATTCATGAATACTTTTTTTATCATCGGTTTTGACATCATTACCATTAGAGCCTGTTAAGTTGTCAATTTCTATCATTGACTCACCGGAAGCATTCATAATGCTTATAGCAGCTCCACGGTCATCTAGGGGCTGCTTCAATTCATTGAAATCTGGCACTTCAGATTTTGTCCACAGAAAGATAACTCCAACTAATACGGTAGATAACGCAACACTTATACCTAACCAAAAACTAGATTTAGACCCGGAAACCTTTTGGTTGGTCACCAACTCTTTTATGGGGGCTTGTTGTTGTGGCGCTCTTATTTCTTCAACCAATGTTCTGAGTTGGTTAATTTCATCTTCAATCGATTTATGATTATGGCTTGAACGCTCCAGTTCATTGATTTTCTTCTCATACCATTCCATCAAACGTTCTCTTTCTCGAACCTTACTTTCTTCAGTGACCTTATTGGTCGATTGAAGGTGAAGGGTTTGTCTAATCTTAGCCACAACTTCAGAAGATTCCCAGATCATTTGTTTGTTGCTAAAACGAAGCATCATGCCAAATTTAGTTATCAGTGAATTTTGACGAACAAGAAAATCTTTCCAGCGTTGATGATTAGTATCTTTATATGTCCCATCTAGCTCAATTGGCAGGAAGTAACCTTTACTTTCATTAACAATCATGAAATCGATATAACGGTTACCACCGTTGTCATCGATAAAATGAAATTGAGGTATTACATCTGCGGGGCTAATCTCTGGTATTTGAGAGAGAATCTTGTCAACAAATGCCTCCTCATACCCTACAACATGATCAATTTGTTTTTTGTATTTTATTTTCCAAGTACGCCAGTTGTTCATAACTTCTTGTGTATTATCATGTTGGAGTCCAAGCTTTCTAAGCTCGATAGGTAAAGCGCATTGATTTTTAAAAGAGCGGTCATAACCTACCAAAGCCTCAGAGAAAACCCTAGACTCCAAACTTTCTAAAGCATCAGCTTCTAGTTTAGGCGGGTTAGAGTGCCAATGTACATACACAGTCCCGATTTGAGCTATATATTTAAGGTTACAAGCACTTAAGAGTAATTCCCAACACTAAGAACCTATCCCAATAGGGTTTTGTTCTAGACAATGATACCACAGGCAAAATGCAGCATCGCCTCATCATTCTCGACCTTCTTCTCCCAACGAGTCAGGACACGACGGTAGCGATCGACAGCCACGACCAGTCAATAGCGTCCAACTGTTCGCAA
>NZ_JAMPMC010000060.1:0-3973 GCF_028477945.1 Providencia sp. PROV261
CTGCGCACCCAGCGAGTGTTGAGTTCTATGCTCCGGGATGAGAGGAGCCATTTTCTCCCAGAGTCCATCACTGATCTGCCACTTGTTGCCCGTCACGCTTCGTCCTCAGAAATTATCATTATGTATTATCTGACAATTCCTTTTGGGATAGGTTATTAGGGTATCTATCTTTTATAGATAGTTAATGCCCTTTAAAAGACCTTCATAATAAGATTGTATAACCTTTAATAAGTTTGTGATAAAAATAAAGTGCCACATAGTTATGTATTATTTTTACACATAAGAGGTTTATAAATGAAAAAGATTGTTATTTCTAGCCTATTAGCAGCAGCTGCGGCTTTCTCATTCAATGCAATGGCGGCTGATTCCACTGCTGTGACACCTGAAAAAATGTCTTGCCAGGAATTTATTAACCTGAACCCACAAAGCTGGGCGCCAGTTGCATTATGGGTTACCAACCAAGAAACGCAATTCAAAGGTGGCGATTATGTTGCTTTAACTGAGCAAAGTGTTGCTGAAGTCCCTCAACTTGTTGAATTCTGTAAGAAAAAGCCTGAAGGTACTTTGCAAGATTACCTTGCTTCAAAAAAATAAATTAGCAGTAATAGATTGAAGCCTTTGATAATAAGATGCTTGTTTTAATAATGAGCATCTTATTTTTTATGATTGGCAGATACACTTTGTTGCAGCCCTTTCAATAATTTCTTTTCCCTATTTAGCGAATAACTTGGATTCTTTCTAGCAATTAGCGGGGGTCTATAATGAATATGATTTAGGTTATTACTGGATAGAAGAAAGTGGTTGTTATGATTTAGCCCAACTGGGGCATTTATCCCATTACTTTGACTATGAACGCTATGGACGTGATGTTTGTCTTGAACAAGGCGGAATTTTTCACAGTGGAGGATATGTTTATCATACGGGGGATAGATAGGACAACAACATGAGAGTCAAACTGCTTTAAGCGAGGCTCCCATGCATACCACAACCAACGCTGACGTTTTTTGTTACCGATAAATGACCACATCTCATCGACCTCACAAATGAGTTGAATTTGTAGGTTATCTAGGGGCAGTGTTGTTACATTCCGTGGCGAGAGTTTTTTAAAGTGCGAACAACTGCATTAATGCCGATATGAAGGGCTCTAGCGGTATCACGAATACCGGCATTATTCATCGTGAGGTCGATAATTTTATCTTTGGTACCGGGCTGGCAGGCACGATATTCATAGTCGAGTTGGAAGCTTCGGCAGCAGTCTTGACAACGATAACGTTGATGACCTGTACTCCCTAGGCCATGTTTTTTCACTGAGGGAGTTTGTTGACAAAATGGGCACCTTACATCGACTTTAGCCATGAATATTCTCCGATAAATTACCCTATATTACAGGTTACTCACCAGATTGAATACATGACCCATTATCATTTATCTATTTTGATATTCACACTACGTAAATTCTCTACGGAGTTCATTTCCGTGCTCATTTAATTCGGGAGCACCTTGTCTTTCTTTTGGATCTGGATAATTATTTATCTTTATTGGGTTTCCTGGCATTTTTATTCCACCGGCTTCGATCAACATATTCCTAGCATGAGTTTGTGGTAATTGCATTGCTTCTGATACATTGAGTAATGGTGCGGCTGGAACACCGGCGTTATCTATTTTTTTTATCCAATATTCAGCGTTATTTTCTTTAAGTTTGCTTTCAATAAGCTCTTTTAATTGCGCTTGGTTTTTAACTCTATCAATATTTGTTAAAAAACGCGGATCCTCTACAAGCAATGGTAACTCAATCGCATAACATAACTTCGAGAATAATGAGTCATTTCCACAACAGATAGTGATATGTTTATCTTTAGTATGGAATACATCAAAAGGTGACATGTAAGGATGACGATTACCTATGCGTTCAGGGGCTTTTCCTGTTGCTACATAAGCCATTAATCCATGCTCTAGAAATGAGATTGTTGAATCAAACATGGCTATATCTACATGTGCACCCTGTCCTGTCTTTTCTCTTGCATATAAAGCACTTGCTATACCGCTGAACATATAGATGCCAGCACATAAATCTGATATTGATGTTCCTACTCGAACTGGTGGGCCATCAGGAAAACCAGTTTCCATCATAATGCCACTCATTGCTTGAATAATTGTGTCATAAGCGGGAAAGTCTTTTAACGGGCCAGTGTGGCCGAAACCGGATGAGGATGCATAAATTAATCGTGGATTTATTGATGCTAGCTCTTCATATGAAAAACCAAGCTTATCCATTGTTCCTGGCCTAAAATTTTCAGCGACTACATCGGCTTTTTTTATCATATTGATAAAAATAGCACGATCCGCATTGTCTTTTAAATTGAGAAGAATACTTTCTTTTCCGCGATTTACAAAACTATAGTATAGGGATTGACCTTTAACATAAGGGCCATATGTTCTTGTATCATCACCATGATCGGGGGCTTCTATTTTTATGACTCTAGCACCGAGGTCACATAGCATTTGTGTTCCAAATGGGCCATTCAGCACATGAGTGAGGTCTATTACAAGTAAACCTTCAAACGGTCCGCTTTTATTATTTTTCATTTAGTCACCAATATATTGAATAACATTAGTTTTTCATTTGAATTCATTATCATTCACTAAAATTAGTCTCTTTTAATTCTTTTTCTGTATGTCCGACTAATACGATAGGACGATTTCTGGTAAAGATAAAGCCATCAACGCCGAATCACGCGGGTCATTGGGAGCATCAAAGAGCAGATTAAACATCAGTGAAATCAAAGAACCGAAATTCCATTGAGGAATTTTGATGGTCCATAGCCTATTGGGTTATAAAATAACCATGATAAATATTCTTTACCATGGTTATCCCCATAATTTAACTTACAAGTCTAGCAATGTATATCCAGAGTGGCGCTGCAATGATAAAACCAATAACACTAACAGCGAGTGAGGCAGTTCCAGTTCGGGTATAAACATTAAAGCGGCTAGCGATAATTGTACCGGAGAAGGCTGGAGGGAGTGCACCAGCTAATACCATCATTTGAAGTTGGGTTGACTCCATATGGAACACTAACCCAGCGATGAGCATAAGGCCTGGCATGAAAATAAGTTTTAACATCGTGTTATAAATAATTTCACCATCAAACTCGAATTTGTTTGCGGCGAGTGTGAGTCCTGCGGCAAAGACGGCAACCCCTGAATTGGCTTTTGCAATGAGCTCAAATGTCGGATCCCACACATCTGGTATCTTTATACCAATTAAAACTAATACTGTGGCTAAAATAGGTGACCAAACAACCGGCTCTTTAAATGCGGAAATGAGTGCATTCATCCCTCCGCCACTTTTTTCCCCATTCGCGCTTGATGGATTAAGTAAAAAGAGCCCAATCGGAATAGTAATCGCATTGACAATGATAGAGATAATGGCAACCACTAGGCCAGTTGATACCGTATCCCCATATATGGGATCTAAAACGGCAAATCCAAGAAAACCGATAGTGGGTGACCCAGCTATTAACGCACAAACAGCAGCCTCGGCACGACTGTGTTTAAAAAATTGTTTACAGCTAAAAAAGGTAAAAAAGAAGCAAATTAATAAAACGACTAATGAAATAATCGTAAGCTTCATGTCAGCAAAAATCATTTCTCTATTCGCTCTAACGAGTGAGACAAATAGCGCAGCAGGTAAAGCATAATTTAAAACCAGTTTATTAAATGCTCTTGCTTGATCTTCAGTAAATACATTTCGTCGACCACTGACAAATCCGAGAGCCAAAATAATAATGATTGGCAATAAATCACTCATGAATATTTTATACATGAAATCGATCATAGCGGGTCACCTAATATTGTGAAATTGAGTTAATGCGTTAATTAAAATAATATAACGCATTAATTTCTCAGATATTTATATTTCGTTACTCATTAGTTTTTAGCAACAAATTTAGGATTCAAGTTTCCAATATGG
>NZ_JAMPMC010000061.1:0-5459 GCF_028477945.1 Providencia sp. PROV261
AAATAAGATTATCATAATTGGCATTTATTTTAACTTGCTGTTTTCGTTTATTATTATTTACTAAGATAACCTTCTATATGTGTGAATTACACGATAGATGCTGTTTTTAACGGAGTGACGGTGTTTGATTTTGCTTGTTTATCCGAATAAACTTATTGGCATTGGTAACGCACCAACACCAAATAGATTTATTTTGTTGCGTTTATATTATTTTAAATAGGCTGTGGAAAACATGAGTAAGCGTGCGGAAAACTATCATTTTATCGCGGAAGATGCCCAAGCCCAAGGTAGACAAGCAGAGTCAACGCTAAACAAGGATGCTCTCCCGAGGAATTCCTTAACATTGGCTGTTGGCAAGCAAATTTCTGTCATTCGTAAAATGAGAGGTATGACGGGGCGAGAATTAGGGAAGCAATTAAACGTTTCTCAACAACAAATATCACGTTATGAGCGCGGGATTTGCCAAATTGATGTTGCGACCTTAATTCATATGCTCTATATATTAGAAATATCGATTGACCATTTCTTTACTAATGTGTCATTACGACTTAGTAAATTATCACCCGAGGCTTACACTGTTTATCATTCATTGTTCTTTCCCGTCATTAATGTCTCGAATAAAGATTATATTTTAATGAAGTCATCAGGAGAATTTATTTAACATACATTATCACAATAAAATACGTTTTATTTTACGGTGACGATTATGTTTGTCGTTGTGTAGTATTCGTGCGTGTATTCATCGTAGTGATATGAATAAAGGCTCTGTTGTGCTCGTTATTCGGGACTTTTATTTATTTTCATTGTTGAAAATAAAATTAACTTTAAATAAACAGCTAAGCGTATCAGGGAGTATTCCCTGCATAATTTTTCATTATTATGATTAATTGTTCTTTTATATAGAGGAAACTATGAAAAAAATTATTTTAGCAACATTGATTTCTGGCGCAATGAGTGCATCGGCTATGGCTGCTCCAGTTGATGCAGGTCAAGGAACTGTGACGTTCTACGGTTCAATTATTGACGCAGCATGCGGTATCGCACCAGAGTCAACTGACCAAACAGTTAACCTAGGTCAAGTAGCATCTGCACAGTTAGAGGCGACGGATGGTACTTCTCGTCCAGTGCCATTCACTATCGAGTTGATTGATTGTAATGCAGAAACTCAAAAAACAGCAACAGTCACCTTTACGGGTGGTGTAAACCCTAATTTGCCGGATTCATTAGCAATCCAAGGCCAAGCATCCGGTGCTGGCGTACAAATTGCTGGCCTTGATGGTGTGCCAGTGAAATTAGATGGCACAAAAGGAACTGACCTAAAGATTCAAAATGGTGACAACTCGCTGCTGTTCTCTGCTTATTTGAAAGGTGATGGCCAACCTATCGTTCCAGGTGAATTCACTGCACTGGCTAACTTCACCATGAGCTACGAGTAATTAGAACACTAGTGTGCCATTCAAAGGAGGGTAAAACCATGGGGCGTCAAGCAGTATTCGGATGGAGTGCGTTACTCCTCGCGACGAGTTTTACCTCACCTTTGGCGCACGCAGCTGGGCAAGGTGCAGGTACGGTGACCATGAACGGTGAAATCACCGATGCAGCCTGCACAATTGCCATGGAATCCCGTGATCAGATCATTGATATGGGGGTGTTGCCGATTGGCACGATCCGCCAAGAAGGCCAAGGTCCCAAACAAGATTTTGAAATTCAGTTGGTGAACTGCAATTTAGTCAAACACAGTGACCCAACGCAAACGTGGCGTGCACTGCGCATGACTTTTGATGCGCCGGCAGATAATGGGTTATTTCAAGTGTTTGGTGAAGCAAGGGGGGTGGGATTGTTGATGCAAGACGCACAGTTGCGTCAAGTGATACCGGGTGAAGCGTCTCCCGAGCAAGATATTGTACCTCCGAGTATGCGGCTGGCTTATCAATTACGCTTGGTCTCGGATTCTCGGCCATTGAGAGCTGGGCCTTACCAAAGTTTGATCCGCTTTAAAGTCGATTATTACTAAACTGCTGGCAGTGATTTTATTGGCACTTCTTTTTATTGTGATTGTTCACGAGGGATATTTTTTATGTCTTTACCAAAGGCCACTCCTTTTCGCCTTGCACTGCTGTCGCTGTCCATTGCGTTTGCCTTGGGTGGCCACAGCGAAGCCTTTGCATCGATGTCGACAGAGGCTATCCAATTCAATACTGATGTTTTGGATGTGGAAGACAAAAAAAATATCAACCTTGACTACTTTTCCCGTGCGGGCTACGTGATGCCGGGAACCTACAGCTTGGCGTTAAATGTCAATGATGATGCCTTGCCGGAAGTCAAAATTCCTTTTTATGTGCCTGACAACGACCCTCAAGGCAGCGTGCCGTGTTTGTCACCCGAGATTACTGCGCAATTGGGACTGACCGCCGACAGTTTGAAAAAGCTGACATGGTGGCACGATGACCAATGTTTAAACTTAGAAAGCTTGCCGGGGATGCAGGTGCGTGGGGATCTCTCGACGTCCTCCTTATACGTGAGTATTCCACAAGCTTACATGGAATACACGGCCCCTAACTGGGATCCACCATCACGTTGGGATGAGGGGATTGCGGCGATTTTGTTGGATTACAATATTAACGGTAATACCTACCGACCGCACAATAAAGGCCATAACACCTACACGTTAAACGGTAACGGGGTGGCTGGTGTGAACCTAGGCGCATGGCGTTTTCGTGCCGATTGGCAGGGGCGTTTAAACCACGCCACGGGTTCAGGCGATGCGGTCAATCGTGATCTGCAATGGAACCGTCTTTACGCCTACCGCGCATTGCCGGCGCTCGGGGCCAAACTGATTTTGGGTGAAGATTACCTGAACTCAAATATGTTTGATACGTTCCGTTTTATTGGCGCCAGTTTGCGCTCGGATTTGAACATGTTACCGCCCAATTTACGTGGCTATGCACCGGAAGTGACGGGGATCGCGCAGTCCAATGCGACAGTCACGATCAGCCAACAAGGGCGGGTGATTTATACCGAACAAGTGGCGCCGGGCCCGTTTCGTATTCAAAACTTGAGCGATGCGATCAGCGGGACGTTGGATGTCAAAATTGAAGAGCAAGACGGTACGGTGCAAGAGTATCAACTTGATACCGCCAACCTGCCTTACTTAACTCGCCCGGGGCAAATCCAATATAAGTTGGCGATGGGTCAGCCAAATAGCGTTGACCGCCATAAAGAAGGTGACAACTTTATCACGGGTGAGTTGTCGTGGGGGGTAAACAACGGTTGGTCCCTGTTCAGTGGCTTGATTGGCAGCAAAAACTACCAAGCGATTTCAGCGGGTATCGGTCGTGACTTACTGGCCTTTGGGGCATTGTCATTCGATGTCACCCAATCGTTCGCCCGTTTGGCGGGTGAAAATACCATTAATGGCGGCTCTTATCGTGTCAGCTACGCAAAGCGTTTTGATGCGATTGACAGCCAAATCCAATTTGCGGGTTATCGCTTCTCCGAGCGAGACTTTATGAGCATGTCGGATTTCTTGCAGGCCGCGAAAACCGGTATTCGTTATGGGGGCAGCAAAGAGCTGTACACCATTTCACTGAGTAAAAATTTCCGTGATATCGGTATGTCCGTGTATTTGAATTACAACCACCAGACCTATTGGGATAAGCCAGAAAACAACTATTACAGCCTGACGTTATCCAAATATTTTGATGTGGGAGCGATTAAGAATGTCAGCGTCAACCTGTCGGCAAACCGCAGTATGTATAACGGAGTGACGGATGACAGCGTGTATTTATCCACCTCGTTCCCGCTGAGTAATGGCGCCAATATGGGGTACTCGTTAAACAGCAGCCGCTACGATACAGTCAATCGGGTGACCTACCATGACCGTATTAATGAGCGCACCAATTACCAATTGGGGGTTGGCTCAAACCGTAAAGGGGCGAGTGGGACAGCGTATCTGACTCACCAAGGCGATACGGCGCGTGTCTCGGGGAATGCAAGTTACGCCAATAATCAATATACCGCGTTTGGGTTATCGGCAACCGGTGGGATAACCCTGACGGCAGAAGGCGGTGGTGCACACCGCATGAGTGTCCCTGGTGGAACTCGCCTACTGGTGGGCACTGATGGCATTGCCAATGTACCCGTCAAAGGATTTGGGGCACCGGTGACGACAAACGTATTTGGTAAAGCGGTGGTGGGTGACATTAGCAGTTACTACCGCAGTAAGGCACAAATTGACTTAAATGCGCTGCCGGATGATGTCGATGCCCAGCAATCGGTGGTGCAAGTGACGTTAACCGAAGGTGCCGTGGGCTACCGTGAATTCGCGGTGGTGGCAGGACAAAAAGCGATGACGGTATTGCGTTTACCGGATGGCAGTTACCCGCCGTTTGGGGCTCAAATCCTCAATGCGAAGGGGCAAAGCACCGGCATCGTGGGGGACAGCGGCAGTGCATACATCAGCGGTATTGAGCCAAATTCTCTGATGACCATCCAGTGGGGCGACGATGACGGGTGCCAAGTGGCGTTCCCTGAAAGTATCGATATCAACAATCCCTCACTGTTGTTGCAGTGTACCCCACTGACCGCAAAGCAGTTAGCACAGCGATAACACACTAGCATGGTTTCAATCGAATTTGCGGCGACGCAATGGTGTCTCCGAGATGACATTAAAAAGGTTATAACAGCATGAAACTGAATAAAAAATACGCTTTGATAGCGGGTGTGATGGGCGTGATGTGTTTAAGCAGCATGGCACACGCGGCGATTGGTCTTGACCGTACCCGAGTGATTTTCAACGGTGACCAAAAATCGATGTCACTGAATATTTCAAATAACAACAAACAGTTGCCGTATTTGGCACAGGCGTGGATTGAGGACGCAGAAGGTAAAAAAATCACCTCGCCATTAGTCGTATTACCGCCTGTTCAGCGTGTAGAGCCGGGTAAATCCAGCCAAGTGAAAATCGAAGCCCTGCCAGCGATTAGCACCTTGCCACAAGATCGCGAGAGCTTGTTTTACTTTAACTTGCGTGAAATACCACCAAAAAGTGATAAGCCTAATACCTTGCAAATTGCTTTGCAAACACGGGTAAAAATGTTTTATCGCCCAAAAGCAATTGTACCTGCAAAAATGGGGACGCCATGGCAAGAGCAGCTGACCCTGCAAAAGCAAGGAGATACAGTAATAGTGAAAAACCCTACGCCGTATTACGTGACGGTAATTAATGCCGCAGAAAGCCTTAAGGCCTTGGACAGCAAAGAGAAAAAAGACTTTAAACCCATCATGTTGCCACCGTTTGGAGAAAGCGCGTTAGGGGTGAGTGCCAATGCATTAGGGCAGCGTCCGGTCGTGACTTACATCAATGACTACGGTGGACGCCCAAATTTGACGTTCCAGTGCCAAGGTAGCCAATGCCATGTGGTACCGAACGATAAGCCAGCAACGCCGTAGCCGATTAC
>NZ_JAMPMC010000062.1:0-3710 GCF_028477945.1 Providencia sp. PROV261
CCGCGGAATTGAAAGCGGTGGGGGACAGAGGCCGACCAACCCAGTTTCATCTGGAGTTGCAAGATTGTATCGAAGTGAACAGTGCCTTGGAAAACGTCCAAACTGGGCAAACCGCGTGGAGCAGCACCCAACCGGCGGTGAAAATCCGTTTTATTGCGCCAACGGTACCGTGGATGCCGGATTTTGCCAGAGTGACTGGCGCACAAGGGATTGGTTTAGTACTGACTGATAAGGCAGGGCAAATCTTGCCTTTAAATCAGAATAGTAATCCAGATCTGCTGCCATCAGGGCAATCGACGCTGACCTATTATGTCTCACCGGTACGTACGGCACAATTGATGCAGCCGGGCGCGTATTCTGCGTTGATTTCATTTGAAATGTTGTATGAGTAAGGGGAGCGCAATGACAAGGTTTGGTTGTAGCGCATTACTGTTATTGGGCACGTTATGTTTGCCAGCGAGCAGTTTGGCTGGATCAAAGCAATTGGATTTTACCGTCAAAGTGCGTATCGAGCTGAAAACGTGCGATGTGAATAATAATAAAACCATCGAAGTAGAGTTTGGTGACATGATTATCAAAAACATCGATGGTGTGGCGTATGAACAGCCTATTCATTATACATTGGATTGTGAGGATGCTACCAACAGTACTCCACTTAAGTTACGTTTTGGAAATAACGCTGGGGCAACTTTTACCAAAGGTGGCTATCGGCTGCTAAGAACCAGCGAAACTAATTTAGGGCTGATGGTGAAACAAGATGGCAATCCTTTTTCATTCGATAGTTGGATCCCTTTTACTTATGGCAACGAACCAGAATTATCTGTCGTACCCGTGGCGAGTGGCACTGGGGGACTCAATGATGGTGAGTTTGATGCAACGGCGTTATTGACGGTGGAGTATGAATGATGACACAACAACGCACAAATTTCGTCGTATGTTGGGCCATGATGATAGTTGTCATGAGTGGATGTTTCGTCTCACTGGCACACGCCTCAACAGAGGTCTACTTTCACGGAACGTTAATTGACAATCCCCCTTGTGATATCACGGGGGATAATGATCCGATTTATGTGGATTTTGGGGAGGTAGGGATCACCAAAATCGATGGCATTAATTATAGGAAGGATTTTACATTAACAGTGACTTGCGGTAATGACCTTGGTAATGGTGTGCAGCTGTATATGGGATATGACGGTATGAATGCTCCATTTGATACTGATGCTGTACAAACGAGTATCAGAGGGCTTGGCATACGTTTATATTATCAAGGCCAAGTTGTTTCTCCTGATAATGATGACATTCCCATCGTAATGTCAGGTGGTTATTCAAGGGTAATTCCCTTATGGGCTGTTCCTGTGAGAGATGATGGTATCACTTTATTGGAAGATACATTTTCAGCTACTAGCACAGTAGAAATTCGTTATCCGTAAGGTGAATAAAATGAAGAAAATAATCAAAATACTTAGTTACCTTGTGTTAGCGTTATTGGGTGGATTTAGTGCATCTAATGCAGTCGCGGTATCGTCTACCACTATCAATTATGGCGGAACTTTGATTGCTCTGCCGTGCACCATCGAGCCGGGAACTGAAAACCCATATTACTACTTGGGTGTGACACCAACAAAATCACTTTATCGCTTTACTCGGACATCGGGTTTTTTGATTACGTTTGAGTTGAAAGACTGTGATACGTCGCTGGGTAGCACGGTAAAAGCCTCGTTTTCAGGCCCTGTGAACAGTGAAGGGTTACTGATGTTTACCCCTGATAGCGAAGCAAAAGGGGCTGGGATTGGCTTGGAATATTTGGACGGCCGCCCTATTCCAATTGATGGAACAACTGATTATGTAGTGCCACTGGTAGATGGTGATATGACGATCCGTTTAAAGGCTTACGTACAAGGTGAACGTGAAGCACTAGCAAATAAAAGCCTAGCCTCAGGCAATTTTACCGCAGTGATGACCTATACGTTGAGTTATGAATAAGATAATGAATCTAAAAATATTATTGAGCTATCAACTACAGTTTAACGGTCGTGCATATACATGGTTTTTTGGTGACTGACGATGAAAAAATTTCTACTTTTATACTTATTTTATCATATAAGTGCTTTTGGTGATGTGATCTATGATAGAGATTCATGGGGGTATACAGTGGCCAGTGATATTGAAGCTGGATTTTCCCCACCTAGTGTTAGTGGAGGATTTGTTTATATTGCGGATGGTACATGGGTTTCAACAAACCCTCCGGGTTTTACTATAAATAGATTTCGGATTGAAGGTGAGCCAACTATGAGTATTGTAACGCCTGCAAATGATGGTTTTTGTAACGAGCCCGTACAAATTGGTTGGAGCTTTGAATGGGGAGTACTTAAGGAAGGTCATAACCATGTGTCATCGAGGAATGATCTTGCTTCTTATACTTCTTTAGCTCCTAATTCTCCAGTTACACGGGATAAAAGTGGAATCTTAACGGGGGAAGATGCACTCGGTGGCGTATTTCTTAGTGCAAGTCTTCCTTCCCCTGGAGGTGGAGGTGTTGGATTATTATACTCAGTGAATGGTCCGTCGGGGATGTATACGATACCCGGAGGGCTCACTATATATGCATTTGAGACTGGAACCCAGCCAGAAGTATCGGCTGGATATAGAGAGGTATGCCAAGGCGAAACTGGAGCAGCTTACGGACGAGCTAGAGCTTCGTGGAAAACGCCTGCAATTATCTTACCGCCAATACCTGGTGAAGACGATCCAGTCTGTGATTTTTGGTTTGATAATAACACATTAGATTTAGGGATTGTAGATCAAAAATCAGCCGCTAATGCTTATGCTTCGGCACGCCTTAATGGACTTTGTACTGGAGATGCATCGGTAAATTTAGAAGCAACTCCTTATGACATAAAAGTGGGGGGATTAACGATACGAATGATGTTTGATGATTATAACTCAAATACCAAATCGAATTGGAATTTAAGTGAAAATAGAACAGAAAGTACTTCATTATGGGCGCGGGTGACAGATGTCGGTAATTTGATCCCCAATTCTTATTCGCGGTCAGGTGTGGTTCTTATTAATTACAATTAAGGCTAATAAATAATTTATTTCTTATAAAATCCTATCCAATATTCTTATTGTTTTAGGGGTGGTTGGATATTAAAAATTTGAGTTTTATATCAAATCTTATTTTCTCAATTTAGCAAAAAACGCCGTAAACCCTCGCCCAATTGCGGGCAGGGATATAAGGCGAAAAGTCCGCAGGACTTTAAAGATCAATCAGGCGTTGACTGGCTTTGAATGTAGGCTCTGAGCGTTTCAATTGTTGCCCCTCCGGTGCTACAGACAAAGTATGATCTCGACCACAACAACCCTGTTTTACTTTGCATCCGTAAATGTGTGTTCTGCTGGCGTAACATACGCGACGATACCGATTTCAAATTATTGACCATCACACTGACAGCAAGCTTTGGCGGGTAGGCTACCAGCAGGTGTACATGGTCTGGCTCTCCATCCATCTCTATAATTTCACATTCGAGTTTTCCGGCAGCAGAGCTAAAAGCATCATGCAACTGCTCTATCATTTGTCCGTCAAATAGCTTACGTTGTCGATGGATGGTGTATGACCAAATCACCGCTGGCAGGCTCAAAAAAACAGGCAAGAACCCAACAGACCGGGGGAAACGGGGCGTAAAGCGCAGTCTGATGACTGACGGGAA
>NZ_JAMPMC010000063.1:0-9246 GCF_028477945.1 Providencia sp. PROV261
TGCCAATAAAGAATCGGCATCATCATCAGCCCCTACCAATGATTGAAAAACACGCATCTCTTTTTTGACTAATGCACTTTTTTGGCGGTGTGGATACATCGGGTCGAGATAAATAACATCAGGGGGTGTTGTGATATTGGCTAATGCAGTAATACTCGAGGCATGGATTAACGACATACGTTGTTTTAGCCACTCGCCAATTTCGCTATCTTGATAACCACGTTGTAGTCCATCATCTAACAGCGCGGCAACAACAGGATGACGTTCAAACATACGTACCTGACAACCTAGCGCCGCTAACACAAAAGCATCACGCCCAAGACCAGCAGTCGCATCAATTACATCGGGTAAATAATCTTTTTTGATCCCAACAGCTTTGGCAACGGCTTCACCACGGCCGCCACCAAATTTACGTCGGTGCGCCATTGCCCCTGAAACAAAATCGACAAAAATACCCCCTAGTTTTGGTTCATCCATTTTACGTAATTGCAAATTCTCAGGTGTCAGAACCAGCGCCATAATGGCATCATGACAATGGATAAGATTCCATTTTTCAGCAAGTTGAGATAGGGTGCCTTGATCGGCCCCCTCTTCACAGATCAATTGGATCTTGATGTGATCAGCCATTGATACCATAGCTCTTCAACATTGCATCCAGCTCAGGCTTACGGCCACGGAAACGTTCAAACAGTACCATTGGCTCTTCTGAACCACCACGACTGAGGATATTGTCGAGGAATGATCGCCCAGTTTCGCGGTTAAAAATACCTTCTTCCGCAAAGCGTGAATAGGCGTCTGCCGCAAGTACATCTGCCCATAAATAGCTGTAATACCCCGCAGCATAACCACCCGCAAAGATATGGCTGAAGGCATGTGGGAAACGGCTCCATTCAGGTGATGGAACAACGGCTACTTTTTCTTTTACCGCATATAAGGTTGGCATGACTTGCGCGCCTTTCGCTGGGTCATATTCAGCATGTAAGCGGAAATCAAATAAACCAAACTCCAACTGACGCAGAACAAACATGGCAGATTGGTAGTTTTTCGCTGCCAACATGCTATCAAGCATTGCGCGTGGTAATGGCTCACCCGTTTCATAGTGTCCAGAGATAAACTCAAGCGCCTCAGGCTCCCAGCACCAGTTTTCCATAAATTGGCTTGGTAATTCAACGGCATCCCAAGGTACACCATTGATACCCGCAACATCGGCGACATCGATTTTTGTCAGCATATGGTGCAGGCCATGACCAAATTCGTGGAATAGGGTGATCACTTCATCATGAGTGAATAAAGCGGGTTTATCACCAAGTGGTTTGTTGAAGTTACAAGTCAGATAAGCGACAGGGTTTTGTAGCGAGCCATCTTTATGAACCATTCTACCTGCACAATCATCCATCCACGCACCGCCACGTTTGTGCTCACGCGCGTATAGGTCAAGGTAGAAGCTACCGCGCAATGTGTTGGTGTCATCATATAGCTCAAAGAAACGCACATCGGGGTGCCATGTTTCAACATCTTTGCGCTCTTTGGCTGTTAAACCATAAATACGATGAACGACTTCAAACAGACCTTCAATAACACGTTGCTCTGGGAAGTAAGGGCGCAGTTGCTCATCACTCAGTGAGAATTTGTGCTGCTTCTGTTTTTCGCTGTAATAAGCAATATCCCAAGATTCGAGCTTATCGACGCCATAATGTTCTTTCGCAAATGCGGTGAGTTCCGCTAATTCATCCTTACCTTGTTGATGAGCTCGTTCAGCTAAATTGGTTAAGAAGTCTAATACTTGCTCTGGCGATTCAGCCATTTTTGTTGCGAGTGACTTTTCAGCAAAGTTTTTAAAACCAAGCAATTGAGCGAGTTCATGACGCAGTGCCATCAATTCATCGATAAGTTCACTGTTATCCCATTTGCCTGCATTCGGACCCTGATCGGAAGCACGAGTGCTATAGGCATAACTCATCTCGCGGCGTAGCTCAGCGTTATCTGCATAAGTCATTACAGGTAAGTAACTTGGCATATCCAGAGTGAGTAAATAGCCTTCTTCACCTTTGGATTCAGCCATTGCTTTTGCTGCCGCGATAGCGCTTTCAGGCATACCAGCCAGTTCGCTTTCATCTTTAATTAATTTGGTCCAGCCCATTGTCGCATCAAGGACATTGTTGCTGAATTTAGAGGCGATTTCTGACAAACGGGCAACAATTTCACCGTAGCGCTGTTGTTTTTCAGGTGGTAGACCAATGCCTGACAATTCGAAGTCGCGCAGCGTATTTTCAATCGATTTTTTCTGGGATTGGCTGAGTGAAGCAAATTGTGCACTATCTTTTAGGGATTTATACGCCAGATAGAGAGGTTCATGTTGGCCCATCCAAGTGCTGAATTCAGAGAGTAATGGTAGGCATTTTTCATAAGCTTCACGCAGTTCTGGGCTATTTTTGACGGAATGAAGGTGCCCAACGGGTGACCATACACGGGATAGTTTATCGCTTGCTTCTTCAAGCGGTTGGCATAGGTTATCCCAAGTATATTGATGAGTGGCTGACAGGATATTTTCGACAGTTTGACGATATTCAGTCAGGACTTGTTGAACCGCAGGAAAGACGTGATCAGGTTCAATTTTAGTAAAATGAGGTAGTACAGAATCGGTTAATAATGGGTTTGTCATATAAACATCCTGTGATAGCAGGCTTGCGCTCGTAGGCCAAGGCTTACTGTATTGACAATAAGTTAAACGGCTGACCCTCAACTTAACAAAAGCAGCACGCCACTGTGAATATGTAAAATTATATGGGGGCGGAAATGAAAACCTCAATACAAGATAACGTTTTTTGTGCTTAATCTTTATCAATAAATGTGACTATTTGATTTCATAGGCTTTGGAAAATAGAGTATTCGGGCTATAATCAAGCCTCTACAGATAAGGAAGATCGTCGTCTCCGGTGAGGCGGCTGGATTTCAAATCCAGTTGGGGCTGCCAGCAGTCCCGGGCAGGTTCGACTCCTGTGATCTTCCGCCACTCAAGTTCAATACACCTCCACTGAATTCAATTAAATCCTTTAAATTCAACTTATAAAAGTAATTCATAGTCAACTCAGTTCAACTGGGGTTACTCCACATCAACCCCTAGTTGGGGGTGTTAATCGGGGGTGCATTTAGGTATGGTATATCTTGCACCCCCAAATTCTCATTTTCTTTGTAACAGATAGGGCTTACGGAGGTTTTGTTATGGCTCTGAGTGATATAAAAATAAAAACGGCAAAGCCGCTAGATAAGCCCTACAAACTTTCTGATTCAGGTGGGTTATATCTGATCGTTAATCGCAATGGTTCTAAATATTGGAGAATGAAGTACCGCTTCGCAGGCAAAGAAAAAATGCTTTCTATTGGTGTTTACCCGAAAGTGACATTAGCGGAAGCAAGAAACCAGCGTGATGATGCGAAAAAATTGTTGGCTCAAAATAAAGATCCAAGTGAACAAAAGCAATTAGCGCGATTAGAAAAGCACTTAGCTTCTGAAAGTACTTTTGAAGCAGTAGCTCGTGAGTGGCACACCTCTAAAGCGGATCGCTGGTCACTACGTTACCGTGATGAAATTATTGATACCTTTGAAAAGGATATCTTTCCTTACATTGGTAAGCGTCCGATAGCAGAGATTAAGCCCTTAGAGCTACTTGAAACTTTGCGTAAGATGGAGAAGCGCGGAGCCTTAGAGAAGATGCGCAAAGTCCGCCAGCGTTGCGGGGAGGTCTTTCGCTATGCAATTATTACCGGTCGAGCGGAATATAACCCAGCCCCTGATCTGGCTTCTGCTTTAACTCCACCAAAGAAACAACACTTTCCATTTTTAACCGCTGAAGAGTTACCTTATTTTCTAAAGGATTTAGCAGGGTATACAGGTAGTGTGATCACCAAAACGGCAACTAAAATTATTCTGCTGACAGCTGTACGCACACAAGAGCTCCGCTTTGCGCGTTGGCAGGATATTGATCTAGAAAAAGGAATTTGGGAAATTCCGGCTGAAGTGATGAAAATGAAGCGACCACATGTAGTGCCACTATCTAAACAGGTGATCGAGCTGTTTAATTCACTCAAACCACTGTCAGGGCATTATGAGCTTGTGTTTATAGGCCGTAATGACCATAGAAAACCGATCAGTAAGGAAAGCGTAAATCAGGTTATTGAGTTGTTGGGGTATAAAGGAAGACTAACAGGGCATGGCTTCCGCCACACGATGAGCACGATCTTGCATGAGAAAGGATTTAATTCAGCATGGATTGAAACCCAGCTCGCGCATATCGATAAGAATGGGATCCGTGGTACGTATAATCATGCTCAGTATATGGATGGGCGAAGGGAAATGATGCAGTGGTATGCGGATTACATGGATGAGTTGGAAGGGAGTTTGGATAATGTGGTTAGTGTGAATTTTAAGTGATATTTGGATGTTTTGGCTTCTAGGTGTGTAGATGTCTAATTTGAGAACCACTTTTGTTATGCTATATTTTGAGCGTAAATAGTAAATATGCATATGGTATTACGCTTATACAGATACTGTTGCAGCTAACGTGATGCTGCAAGTACAGTCAAAGAATGACAGCTGAAAATATCGAATTACCTAGAACATTATTACTAAGGATATGGTTTATTAACAAGCAAGGTGACCGTGTAGCCCTCAATGTCAGCAGAGTGATCACCTTATTTATAAATATATAATTACGCTTGAATTCGGATATGTTGGTCAATATCAACAGTGACCCATCCCAGTTGATTAATTTTTTGGATGGTTTCATTATAAACGGGTTGATTAGGTTCTAGACCTCTTAAACTTAGAACAAGAGTTGCTCGTTGTGGGGCTTCCGGTATTGCCATTTCAGCCCTTCGCAAAACACTAAGTTTAAGCCGCCAATCACCTACATTAATTCCTCTAGAGGAGATTTTGTGGTATGCCTTTACAGGTGACCACTTGAAACCATTTTCAACTCGAGATTTTTCATATAGATCCTTAACATCCTTTGGTGCTGCTGGAATCATAGAATTAAATCTACGTATGCCTTTCTCATCAGGATTGTAACTTCCCATACCAACATCGACGTTAGTTCGGCAATATTCAGATGAATAATTTTTATCTATTTCTGGAGAATAAACTAATGTCATTATTATCTCTCCTTTATATTTTCCATCATCTGTATTCAAGCAATCTGGAATTGGAAAAGGAAATCTTTCAAATTCAAAACCACCATGACGAACATCGGTTTCAAAAATCATTGTCATACAATTTGGGTCGCAATATAAATGGTCAATAATATCTCCTGGTCGCCCAAATCCTTTATAATTAATAGTACCCGTTGTAACCTTCCCACCTAATAAGCTGGAATGAACCATCAATGCTTTAATGCGTTCGGTTGGAACTTCAGTTTTTCCTCCTTGAGACAAAAAATGATGCAGATGAGCAGCGATACTCGCTGCGATTGGAGTTGCAAAACTTGTTCCAACAGTTTCGCAAAGAGTATTATTTGGTCCCAATGACAATATACCTATCTGGGCAAATGTACCTTTAGCTGTAACATTGCCCCCATAATGAGTAATCTCGGGTTTCGGAATACAACTGGGGCCAGGGCCAATACGGGAGAATGGCGATGCTTCATCAATACGACTCAAAGCTAATGGTGATTCTTTATGTGCTAAACTACCGACTGTCAAAGCTCTGATGGAGTCCCCTGGTGAGGAAATTCGATTGATACTAGCATGGGCGCTTGTTGTTGGCCATTGCTCATGGTTATTTTGATTACCAGCAGCAACAACAAACAAACATCCATACTTATCATGCATTTCATCCAAAAAATGAGCAAAATCCGAGAAATCGGTGTTATGGACAGGGTCATTACCACCTAAAGAAAGATTCCAAACTTTAACCTGAGGATATTTAGGGACAATATCTTGAATAATAGCAACTAATTCGTCCTCAGTTGTCGTTCCACCTTTAGGGAATACGTTTACATCAACAATTCTGGCGTGTGTACTAGGGAATCGTGTGTCTTGATGGTTTAAACTCTGACTATTTACAATTAATGACGCTACCATTGTCCCATGACTATAATCCTCAAAACCATTTGGAACATAGCTTTCTCGCGCAATTATCCATGGAGAAATTAGTGAACTATTAGGGCAAATGCCGGAGTCAATAATGCCCACAATGGGATAGTCAATATCTTCTTGTGGAGCTGGGAATAACTGTTCGTTAGCTACTCCTATTGAAGTAGTCTGTAAATGCATATCACTTATTTTGAATTCAGGTATAGTCGAAATAGAACGTAATCCTATAAACCTTGACAAATTTTTTACTGTATCTTTGTTTTCGGTTGTTATCGAAATAAGATCGTGATTGCTACCATAACTCAGTTGCTTTAGCTGAATATTATTTTCATCAGCAAATTTATCAAATGCAGATCTTAGAGTGTTATTTTTATCATCATTCTGGTGGTCAAATAACCTGACTTTTAATTTTTGTCCTTTCGTTATAGCAGAAAAGATATAATTTAAATCATGATTACTTAAACGGTCATCTGAAGAATATGGTTCTATTTTCTCAATGGCGGATATATTAGCTATTATTTTTTTACTTTCTCCATTGAGTAATCTAGATTTCAAATTATTAAGACCTTCCTTGGTCGCACTGATAAGTAATTCGCCAAAATCCAAAGAGCCGACGATCGGACATGTTCGTGAAGTAAATAGTCCTAAAGGGCGATGGCTTTTAGCCAGAGCCTCTTCTTTAAGAGTAACTTTTACTACTCCAGCTAAACCAGGCCAATTCTGAAACTGTTCGGTAAAATAATTTATAGACTCATCAGTTTGCTCGGCAAGGCGTACTCTTACCTCTCGAGTTGCACCATCTCCAAATATTGTTTGTGGTCCAAAACCCTCATAGTTAATCTTTTTGTGATCACTATTACTGACTCGAACAATCTGGACTGGGTTATTTTGTTTTTCCATGATTAATTAGAATCCTTATTTGAGGTTAAAGTTGAAATTTTGCCAGTTGATAAGCCAAAAATTACGGACAGTCGCTCAATGGTAAAAATTTTGTTATTGAGCATTCTGAGCTTAATAATTTTATCTTCATCACTAAGATCTGAGTGGTTCAAAATATCTTGATATTGCTCCATAGCTAACCCAATGATTAATTTGTCGATATCAATTTGTTTTTGCCCTAAAAGAATTGCATTTCTAATAGCCGTTTTGCAGGACTGTTGTATGGTTGCACCACTCATCCCTTCCGTAGCATCTGCAACTCTTTTTACATTTTTTGGACAGAAATCTCCTAAAAATTGCTCTATCAAGCTACATCTAAGTTCTTTGTTTGGAAGTGTTATTTTTAATCTATATGCAAACCGTCGCCATACTGCAGGATCAAGTAGCCCTTGATGGTTAGTTGCTGCGAGAAGAATAGTATTTTCAGGTAGGGCATCTATATTTTGTAATAAGCTAACGACAACACGTTTGAGTTCGCCCAATTCGTGTTGGTCATCTCTTGCCTTAGCAAAAGCATCAAATTCATCTAAAAATAAGACACAAGGTCTGCTTGCTGCATGATCAAACAGACTACGTATATTTTTAGCTGTAGATCCCAAAAATGAAGATATCAGGGTATCACATCGGGCTGTGATTAGAGGGAGCTCAAGCTTTGCTGCGATATGATGAGCTAACTGTGTTTTTCCACATCCAGGAGGCCCATATAACATCATTGATGGGGATATACCAACGCCAGCTTCAGTTAATAAATGAGCTTTGCTAATGAAAGATAAAAATTCATCAACACTTTCTTGTATTGATGTAGGTAATAGAATACGTGCATCATCTAAAGTTGGATACAATACATCACCTAAAGTTAGACGACTATCTTTATCTACTGGAACAATCGGTTCTAACTGCCCGTTTAGCCCAGCAGTGGAGTATTGAGCACCTAAGTTATTTAGCTTCTTTCTGATACTTTTAGCTGACCTGTCATCTCCCTCTTTCTCTAATTTCGATGCAAGAAGTTCTGAATAAGCAGTGACTTGCGTCAAGTTATTGCTTAGTGCCCCCTCAATAACCTTTAATAATTCTAATGTATATTGCATATGTTTGATTCATCTGATTGCCTAGGTATGGGTATACAATACATCAAATGAAAAAAACCATCAATATATGAAAATAGCCTTTAAAATATGAAATAATGATCAATTTAATGAAGGGTATGTGTGATAATCAGTTTGGGAAAAGTAATTTAGCTTAACTTTAGTGTATTCCATTATCTAGATAGGCTGGCAGGTTCTTTCCTACGGTTATAATGATTTTTTTGTATATACCTCATGGCAAGCAATATTCACGTTATGGCACAGGTTATACTCATTGTAATAACTGGTTGTTGATTCTTTACCACTATTATTCAGATAGTTGTACCGCATTAACTATTTAGAGTTCATTTTACCCAAGGGAGTCGTCTATTTTTTTAACATCCAAGCAACACATAATCATCCATTATCCTCTCCAGCCCCCCAGTTCTCCATTTGCTTGCCAATTATCCATTCCACCAGCTGCTCTTCAGTTTCCATTTTCAAGGTATTCAGCCAATTATATAACGTAAAACCCAGCATTAAATCATACTAGCACAGCCACATTAGTGTGGGACGTAGCTCAGGGTTATTGAACTGGTTAAATAGGCTAATCAGTTTGTTGGCAAACGAACGTTGTCCAAGCCGCATACACTCGCTGAGTAAAATACCCTCCAGCATCGGGTGGTAACGCAGTAGGCGGTTATCGACCTCTAGGCTCACATTCATATCAGATTGTACCGATAACGACTCAGGGAGCGTTTTACCGTGCACTAAGAGGAACGATAGCGAGTGACTGGTGTTATCAGGGAAGCGTATACCAGCCACCATCAGCTGGTGGCTATTCTTGATGAAGGGATGACACATTCCCTGACAAACAGCCAGTTTGGTAAAGTCTTTTGGGACAACTTTGGAATGAGTATTGTTAGGAAAGAGTATAGTGGCTTATTTTTAGTGATAAATCCATTAAGGATATATTGGCTTTCACTGTTATTCCTTTTATGTTTCTAATCATTAACCCAACTAGCATTAAAAATTAAAATAAATAGGATATCATGTGAATAATTTTGAAGAGCAAGAAAAAATGATGCAACGATGGAGGTTAGCAGACTCGGAACTAAACAAAGAGAATATAAACACGTTTTTCCCTTTAGACG
>NZ_JAMPMC010000064.1:0-9189 GCF_028477945.1 Providencia sp. PROV261
AGCAATTTTTGTTGACCACTGCACTCATTATTAATCATGGTCGTCATGGAATTCCGTAGATTGAGTCAAAATGATATCGGTAAACTCATAAGCCATCTTTTGCGTGTCTAAATCTTCAACATTTGCCAAAACAGCGACAGTTAAGCCTAAATCAGGTAAACGTAAAAAATAGGTAGCCCAGCCTCATGAATGCTCGAAATGTGTGATGCTGAAGTGTTGTGAAATAATAATGCCATAAGCATATTTCTGATGGTGTTCAATGGCTTTACCTATCCTATTTCTAGCCGGTAATGCCTGAAGCATTTTCTCGACTAGTGCTTTTCCTCCGACTTTACCACTGGTGTCATTTTTACCCCATTTCATTAAATCTAAAACATTTGAATGAACAGCACCATCACCGGTTTAAGTCCAAAGACTTTCACTTAATTGATAGCCACATGTATTGTTTTCACGGTACCCACGAGCAATTGTGGTGTGGACGGGGTACGATCCCACTATAAAGTTATTATCCATTTGTAATGGTTTAAAAATAGACTGTTGAGCAAATTCTTTATAACTTTGCCTGCTAACGCGTTCAATAATAAAAAATAGCCCGTATTACAATAATCAAATTGTGTCCCAACAGGGAAAAGAGGGTTGGGGTAAGCAATTAAGTCCGCTAAGCTTGCCGCTTGAATTGGAATCGGTGTTTATTGTTCAAGCATGGCACCCACGGTTAGACAGGGATCCAGCACATCAATGGCTGCGGCATACTATTAAACAGTACTTTTTAAATCGAGAGTGATTTTCTGTAGTGTTAGCTAATTAAGCATATCAATGAGTATTACTTTATATTTGATTTAGCAGTTTAACGTGATGACTTGGTTAGAAGCTCACCATAATACGATGAGCTTCTAGAGTCTATTTAATGAGTTATTCCAAAGTGCCTATTTCTTTTGGCGATGTATTGGCTACATCTGAAAAGCTTGGTAGATGGCCCCATACATCAGGATTACCAATTACAAAAATATATTTCTTGGCGCGTGTTAGAGCGACATTAACTAGGTTGGGCTTACTCGCTGCCCATTGTGCGCCACCTTCTTCACCGATACTGCAACCGAGTACAAAAATAACGGTATCATTTTCTTTACCTTGGAAGGTATTCACGGCGCCAATCTTATGTTTGGCCCAATGGTTGACCTATTCTGGTGTGATTTTAATCACTGGCTGTTGTATAGCTGGTAGATCTGTTTCCTTGAGTAATTCGATTAATGCAGTTTTAACCGCGTTAAAAGGTGTGATCACATAAATAGATTGTAGCGTAATATTTTCCTGCATTAGGCGAGATAATAACATTAATAGGTCTTTGCCGTGGCTATCTCGGTATTGTTTATTACCCGTATTCCCCTTTGATACAACCTCATGGTTTTTGAGCTTGTTATTGATGGAGAGGCTGAGAATGTTGTCCTTTGAATCCGCATGGATCATACGGCCATTGTAAGTCCTATTATTGGCAAGGCTAAACATAGGTTCAATACAATGGCGGTGTACCCATAAAAGAATACCAATCCAAATCGGGTTATTCATGACTTCTAACTGACAGCCCCATGAATTGATGCGATTCGCAATTTGTTGGATTGAGAAAGTTTGTGGGTTCCAACGGTCAGCATATTGATGTAGTGCTTCTTGGCAAAGATGGTTACTCTTTCATTACTTAAACGTTGTTCGCACTCTTCTTTAGCTTGCCCTGTTTCTGAACCGACAATATCTTGAATGAGCGAATTACTTAGATTTTTATCAAACTCACCAAGGTAAAGAATAAATGCGGTTGTTTTAGGAATTTTATATTGCTCTCGGTATTTATCACAAAGCCAAGGTAATTGGTTGTTCTTATTTTCTGTAAGCGCTTTTCGGGATATAGATAATTTTTTCTTGTTATTAATATCGGACGAATAAGGGTGAAAAAACGCTATACGTTGCCAACCACTTAAAATATCTATTGGTAGAGGTTTCGAATGCCTATTTTTCTACCTGTCATTGTTTAAAATATTTTAATAGTTATTGAGGTTAACTTAAATTAAATGAATTTTATAGACTTCACGTTATGATTGCTCTCGGCCTAAAACTGTAGTGAGTGAGGGTATTTATGAAGAAGAGAGAAGGGAAATTGGTTACCCGTAGCGTTGGTGAGTATTTGAAATAAAACAGCTAACTAAGAGAAGTTATAGTTAGCTGTTAATTGAGGATTACTTAGCGATTAATTCGCCAACTTTTACTGCTGCCCAGCCCGCAGGTGTGGTTGCTCCACCCACGATATTGGTCATTTCTGAAATCCCTTCTGGTACTGGGATATTCGAATTCACCGCAGCTTGCGTATATTCCTTGGAAATATCAGTTCCCACATAGTAAATGGATGTTAGGACTAATGTGCCACAGATAAACATTCTAAACATATTACGCTTACAGAATGGTGTCACCATAGCTAATAAAAACATCAATGAAGCAAGGTCAACGAAAGGTAATACTTTGTTGCCTGGTAGTACGAAAGCTAACACAATCGCCATTGGGATCAGTAATAGCCCAGTTGCCAACACGGAAGGCTCACCAATTAACAGTGCAGTATCCATGCCAATATAGAAATCACGGTTAGGGAATTTCTTTTTCAATTTTGCTTCAACGGCATCGCGAACAATTAACAGACCTTGGACTAAAATTTCGATCATTTTAGGCAGTAGTAACATTGCCGCAGACACGGTCACGGCGAGTGCAACAGATTCACTGATAGGATAGCCTGCCATCAATGCTAATACCAAACCTAAAATAAAGCCTAATGTTAATGGTTCACCGAATACACCGAATTTTTTATTAATCGTTTCGGGTTCGAGGTTAATTTTATTTAACCCTGGAATTTTCTCGATAATATAGTTTGTCACGATGCCAAACGGTACATACATAATACAAGTCAGATGAGGGAAGGAAATGCCTTGTAAATTATAATTACGTTGTAGATAAGGTGCAGTAATATCTGCCGCAACCAAAGTGGCAATAAAGATCACATAAGTGATACCAATTGATAGCCAGTAGCTTTCAGTACCCGCATACACTACAGAACCGACTAATAAAAATATCCAATAGTTAAAGATATCAATATTAATGGTTTTTGTGAGCTTAAATAAAACCATCACTAAGTTGATCGCAATAAAGCCTAGTACAACTGGCACCATAATCGGTGAGCCCCAGCCAATGGTGGAGGCAGTAGGCCAACCCGTATCAACCACGGTAAGGTTTAAACCCATCTTTTCAACCATCGATTGCGAGGCAGGTCCTAAATTCGATAGTAATAAGTTGATGACTAAGCCAACACCAACAAAACCGATGCCGACTAACATACCCGCTTTAAAAGCGGTGCCTACGCGAACGCCAAAACATAATGCAATAATGAAAAATATTATTGGCATCATAACCGATGCGCCCAGCCCGATGATATTGTTGATTATATCCATGCCTTCCTCCCAATACTCGTCATATTTCTCGCCGTGGCGTTGTTGGCTGCGTTCACTCGCACTAGTCACATACTTATGTATGCCCTAGCGACTCGTTTGCTTGTCGCCTAGCCACAACGCGAACTATTTAGAGTATTTACCTACTGCGTATTGAATAAAAAAATAAACCTGATAGTTAAATAAGTTGTGGTTTATAATTACTCAAAATACATAAGGTTGTTTTTGTAGGGTATAGGGTGCCCCTGACAGGTTTCACCCTATCGTTTATTTTTTATATTTTTTGCCGATGTTCTTTTCGTTAAATTAATTATTTTTGTTGTTTTAAAAATATCTCAGCAAATAGTTTTGGCGTATTGCTGAATGCATCTAAAGTACTACCTGCCATATGCGGTGTGATGGTCACATTGTCTAATAAATAAAATTCGCTCTCCTCTTTTAATGGCTCATCATCAAAGGTATCGATAGCGGCACCCATAATGCGTTTTTCTTTGAGTGCTTGCAGCAAATCACGCTCATTAATTAAACCTGAACGCGCGGTATTCACTATTACGGCGGTGGGTTTCATTAATTTAAAGTGTTTTTCGTTGATCAAGTTTTGTGTTTCTGGGGATAAACGTGCGTGTAGCGAAATAATATCGGCAACTTTAACCAAATCTTCAAGTGAATCAACTTTGGTGTAACCGTCAACAGCGTCAACGTATTTATCGTAAAATATAACGTTGGTATCAAAGCCTTTAAGGAATTTAGCCACCAGTTGAGCAATATGGCCAAAGCCAACTAACCCAATGGTTTTTCCACCAATTTCTGGGATCACATCCGCGTTGACGAAATCTTTACGCCAATATTTATCCTTCAATGCATCATGTGCACGCGCAATATTACGTGTTTCAGCCAACATCATGCCAACCGTAAATTCAGCCACACTGCGTGCATTACGCCCTGGTGTATTCATTACTTTAATGCCTTTGTTCTCGGCATATTCTTTATTGATATTTTCAATGCCACCACGCAATACACCGATATATTTCAGTTTTGGTAGTTTATCGATTACTGCTTTATTCACAGGGGCGAACTGGGTGATCACTAACTCAACATCTTGTAAATCCGCATATAAATCCGCTGGTAAAATCACCGCTTCCGCACCGTGTTGCTCAACTTGCAAGTTATCTTCTTGCAGTTTTTCAATAGAAGGGTGTGCCCACTGACGAACGATAACCTCATAACCTTGTTGGCGTAGCTTTTCTAGCCCAGCCTCCATGGTTGGTTTATCAATAAATAGATCCGCAATTGCCAGACATTTCATGTTGTTCTCCAAAATTTTTTGTTGCCCTATGGGCTTAGCGCATTAACATCCCACCAGTCACATCAATGGTTGCTCCCGTCATATAACTGGCTTTTTTTGAAACCAAGAACACCCCAATATCCGCGATTTCAGCAGGGGAGGCGACACGCCCAACAGGAATTCGATTCAGATAATATTGTGGGTCTTTCTCTAGGTTGCCGCGGATCATTTCAGTATCCATAATGCCAACTGCAATGTTGTTAACATTAATGCCTTGTTTGGCAACCTCACGCGCCAGTGATATTGAAAAGGCGACTAAGCCCGCTTTACTGGCGGCGTAGTGTGAGTGACCAGTCGTTGAACCATGAAACGCTGCTTGCGAGGTAATGTTGAGCACTGAGCCAGTGATTTGCTTATTTGAACATTGATTGATAAATAATTGGCTTAAATGGAAAACGGATTTTAGGTTGATGTTCATCACGTTATCCCACTCTTCCAGTGTAATATCTGCGACCATCCCTGTCGGCCAAATACCTGCATTATTAATCAGGATGTCGAATTGTTTGAAATGGGTGAGCCCCTGCTCAAATAATGCATCAATCTCTTGGCTGTTGCCTAAGTTGGTTCGGATAGCAACTACCTCAGTACCATTTAAACCATTTAGCGCCTCAACTAGCGCTAATGCGGCTTCTGGATGGCTACGATAAGTAAAGCAGACGTTAACGCCTTCTTTTACCAGCGATTGCACCAGCTCACGCCCTAGTCCAGTCGCCCCACCAGTGACCAGCGCATTTTTACCGTGTAAATTAAGTTCCATGATCAACTAACTCCTTATTTAAGCATCAATGGTTTGCTGGGGGTTATGTGATTTCCACGTCGGTTGCATATCATCTAGCATGCGTTTGTACATGGCGTATTTTTTGGCATAAACCGCTTGTTTATCCGTTTGTGGATGGATCACTTCAGACACTTTTACCATCGCATCACAAGCCGCAAAAACATCGGGGAAATAGCCTTCCATCACCGCTGCGGTCATGGCGGCACCAAGGGTACCGTGCTCTTTCACATCGACGATTTCTAATTGGCTCTGGAAGATATCGGCAAAAATTTGTAGCCAAACGGGTGAGTGAGTAATACCGCCCGCGATGCGGATCACATTGCTCAACTGTGGATTAATACGGCGCAGCCGCTCGACATGATAAAGGTGACTAAATGCAACTCCTTCATAGATAGCACGGAGGAAGTGAGCGCGTTGATGGAAACTGGTGACACCAACAAAACCGGCAGTGGCATCTGGAATGGTGTTGGAACCAAATACAAACGGGAAGAACATCAATTGGCTTTCATCTGGCGTGGTGGAAGCCACTAATTGGTTACACAGTTCATACACTGAACTGCCTTTGGCTTCTTCAAGCTGCTTATCTGCCGCCATAAATTGGGTGATAAACCATTCTAAATTACTGGCAGATGTCGGACTGGCTTCAGTAATTTGCCAACGATTTTCCATCGGGTAAATCGACGTCATAAACAAATCTTTATCAACCACCGGTTTGTCGGTGACGTATTCGTTGATGCTCCAGGTTCCTGCAACAATTGCCAATTTGTTGATTTGGTTGATACCTGAAGCCAATGACGAAGCGGAAATATCAAAGATGCCACCTGAAACTGGCGTGCCTGCTTTAAGGCCAGTCAGTGCAGCGATTTCTTCTGTGATACGGCCACAACAATCAGTGGATAGCTTGATTGGCGGTAGTTTATCTTTCCACGATAGCCCACCCCAGAAAGCGAGTAGTTCATTGTCGTAGCAACGATCGCGTACGTTAATCAAGTTAGTACCTGAGATGTCGGTCAGCTCTTGTGTGGCTTCACCTGTCAAATAAAAGCGGATCAGATCTTTCACCATAAAGATGTAACGCGCCTTTTCCAGTGTTTCAGGTTCATTATCTTGTAGCCAAGCGAGTAGGGCGACAGGTTGGCCTGCCCAAATCGATTGCATGGTTTTAGGTAGAATTTCACTTTCGAATTTAGGTGATTGATACCATTGTTCAACATATTTTTTGGCACGATTATCTGTTGAAATAATGCCATTACGAGTGGGTTTTCCCTGCTCATCAACTAAATAGAGACCATTACCATGACCGGTTACTGAGATGCCAATAATATCGGCAGCATCAATAACTGATTTTTTAAGTACCTCTTTGATAACGAATAAATTAGATTGCCATAACTCCTCAATATCCCTTTCAGTAAAAAAGGGTTTTGGGGTGATCATCCGAGTGGTATTGGACGCAATAGCCAGTACTTGGCCTTCGAGGTTATAGATAGCAGCCTTGGTCACAGTGCCGCCATTATCAATTCCTAAGATATATTTTTTCATGGAACTCCTCTAACCCTTCATATTTCGCACCACAGCGTCGTTGGCTGCATTTGACTACCCGAGTCACATACTTATGTATGCTCCCTGGGATATCCTCATTTACCGCCTAGCTGTAGCACGAACTATTTTGGGTGGCTGTTACACCACAGATATTTCATACAACAGCTCTATTGTTTTATTTTGAATCGCTGTAGAGCGTATATTTTGGGTTTATCATTATTTTAATTATTTGAGTTGTAATGGTGTTGGCGTAGGGTTTACAACTCAAACTTTAATTACCACAATGTATGTTCACTGGTGGTAATGCCGTTAAAACCGGTATAAAAAATCTTTTCAACTAAGTATTTTCGTTTAACAAAGCCACCTGCAATAAATTGCGTATTGGCTTGGTTAAAACTGCGTTTTAATAAATCAAAACAGGTACAAGCATATTCAGCAGGTAATAACTCGATCGCATCGACATCCACGGAATAGTTTTTGACCATATTACTGGCCTGTTCTAGTGATCGTGAATCAACGAGTAATACGCGAAAGATGGTGTCTAACCCTTCTTTTTTTGCGTAACGTAGGGCTGTAAAATTTGATGAAATAACACCATCCACCTTATAAAAATTCTTTAATACGGTGACGCCAGCTTGGTCAGGTTTAAATCCACCTAATAACTCCAAATGGACTAACACCTTTTTTCCCGCTTTATGGCATTTCCCAATCATCGACTGTAAATTGCCGATATCGGCGTCCGGCAATAAGATATATTCAGAGTGGCTAGCAAGTGCGCGCTCGAAATATTTATAGTTGCGAACCGATGGGATGATGGTGTTATTTAAATTCATGCTAATAATTCCTAATTTTTATTTTGATAGAGCGCAAATGCCTCTTCAGGTGATGCACCGAGATGGATGATAGCGTTAAGGCCAGCCACCATCGCGACAGGGTTAGGGTCTTGAGTGATGTTACGGCCCACAGCAACGCCTTTGGCTCCCATCTTCATACAGTGTTCAACAAATTTGAAATAACTCAGTGTATCGGTTTTTGGTCCACCGAGTGCTAAAACAGGTACCATTGATGCTTCGACAATCAAATAGTCGTCTGGTGTGCCAGAAAAACGTGTTTTGATGATATCTGCCCCTAACTCAACCGCAATACGCGCAGAGTCAGCAATCACTTTGGCTTCATTGGATTCAGGACTCGTTACTGCATAGCCGTATGGCAGTGATTCAACGATAAATGGCATATTCCATTGCTCAGCTTGTTTGACCAGTCTTGCCGTCATAGCGTGAGTTTTCTCTTCATTAAATGCGCCGGGGAAGGTCATGCATACCATGCCATCAGCACCCATTTTCAGTGCTTCTTCGGCACCAAAAACTTGTTGGGTATCAGGCACACTGTTGTCATACACATTTACTGTAGAATCAACACGTAGCACGATTGAAACATCATTAAAGGCATCTGCATAGTTTCTTGCCATACCATAAGTGATTAAGGCGCAATCTAAACCGTTAGCAGCCAGTTCAGGCATTTTCTTGATGGTGTTATCGATGCCAGCAGTTTTGGTGGAGAAAAAATAACCGTCGAGTGCCAGTGTGACGGACTTACCATCTTTTGCAAAAATTTTGGATAAACGGCGTTGTTTAGACATAATATTTCCTTTATAAAAAATAAAAAAAGCCCTCAGAGACCGTTTTGATCTCTGAGGGCTTTCAGTTCACTGACCCTGTGGTTTTCTGTTTTTCTTTTCGGCTTAGAAAAATAGAAAACCTAATCGGTATTTGATGACTTCTTTTTCATACTGATAGGTAATTTTCTTATTAGATGATTTTAATCGGAAAATTAATCTGTCAGTTAGTTTATTAAAGTTAGCTGGGTTTAAATTAACTAAGTTTAATAAACTGGGTATGGCTATTATCTCTACCATACCCAAGTTTGCGTTGTCTAATGGATGTTGCAAAATTGTGATAAGTGTCGCGTTAAACTTTTTGACATATCATCAAAAATGGTGTGAAAGCCGTTGCTGAAGGGGCAAATATGCCAACAACCATTCCTGCTAC
>NZ_JAMPMC010000065.1:0-6074 GCF_028477945.1 Providencia sp. PROV261
AGCGCGCGATTGGCACTTGACGCACGGTCACTTGGTTCTGACTATACCCATATTCCGTGCGGTATTCCCCGTTCTCACGAGACCGTAAACGACCAATCTTATCGTAATGCAGTTGCATCAGGACTGGCGCGAGGGCGGCACTTCCGTTCAGCGGCTTGGCGGGGGTAGTCAGTATCTGCGTCAGGTTTCCCACCTCGTCATACTGATACTGTTTTTGTTGACCAATAAGGTCTTGCTCCTGGGTCAAGCGATGAAGGGCATCGTAGCCAAAGCGGTACTGTTCGCCGTGCTCATTTTCTAATGCATTCATGCGCCCTAACGCGTCATAGTGAAAATGCAGCCAATGCCCCGCGGGGTCACGACGTGCAATGACTTGCCCCCGACGATTACGCCGCAGTAGCGTGTGCTGGTCACCCACATCGGTTAATCCGACCAGTTGCCCCGCATCATCATAGTCGTAGCGGTTTTCCGTGTTATCGGGCAACTTTTCTGACAGCAATAAGCCTGTTTCACTGAACGTGTAATAGGTGGTTTCATTGAGCGCATTAGTGATACTGCGCAATTGCCCCCACTCATCATAGGTGAGGGTGGTGGGGTAACCGGAACAGTCGGTTTGGCGAATAAGCTGACCGCGTGGGTTATAGCGATAGTGGGTTTCATTGCCTTTGGCATCCACTTGCCCGATGCAATTGCCTTGCTCGTCCCAAACAAACGCCGTGATGTGCCCCAAGGGGTCAATCACACGGCGGACATCGCCTTTGTCGGTATATTCCCAATGCCACGCCGCCCCATTGGGCAAGGTTTGCACGGTCGGAAAGGCAAAATCCTTGTCCCAATCGTAGCAAGTGGATTGGTTTTCGGGATCCGTCGATTGCGTTAAATTTCCGCGTTCATCATAGGTATAAACCCACTCACTGGTATCTGGCGCAATGGCTTTGGTTAAGTGGCGATTGGTGTCCCACTCAAAGTACCAAGTTTCATTGAGCTCATTGGTGTATTCAATGATTTGCTGTTGTTCATTCCAGCGACGGAAGGTGCTTCCTAAACCATGCTGAACGGTTTTGACGGTGCGCTCGGCTAAATCGTAGATGAGTTCTGTGTGCTCTAAACACGTTTGGCCTTCTTCTTTTAACCAGTGTTCAACGACCCGCCACTCCGGTTCATTGTCTTCAAGGGTAAAGGTGTCAAAGCGTTGCCAGCGATAATGGCTACTCAACCCCGTGGCATATTGGTGCATCGCCATTAAGCCGGACTCTTCATCCCAGCCAAAACGGCGCGTGATACGGTTATCCGCGTCAGTGACCTGAATTAACCGCTGCTGTTCATCGTAATCATAGGTCACCAGTGTTTTTTCAGCTTGCCCTTGATGATGCGTTACCGACGTTAATCGCTGTGAAAGTGCGTCATAGTGCAAGCGGATATCCGTTAAATACGCATCATCATGAATTTGCACCAGTTCACCGTCATTGGCATAACGGTAATTTAAGGCATTGTTATGGCGGTCAGCGCTTTTCATTAAGCGCAGGGTGTTGATTTTATGGGGGTTGGCTTCAAACAGTTGATAGTCACCGTCAGTGGATTCGACAAGGAAAATATTATTCACGGTGCGATAAACTTTAAACCCTTCATCCTGATAAAACACTGTTTGGCCGAGGGCTATTTTCCCCAGGGCTAAACGGCGCCCCGATGCGTCATGGTAGTAGATATTTTCATTTTCAAGCCCCTTGCCAGTTGACTCGATTTCCAAGGACACATCAAACGGCATTGCCCAACCACGGCCCAATCGGCTCTCGCGTTGGTTCCGACTTTGGTAGATACGTGACCAGACTAACGGATAAGCTCCCTCAATAATAAAGTCCGTATCATTTTCACCATTGAGGACTTTCGACCCCGTAGCGGCATGAACGGGATGGTGTAAACTATTGAAAGCTTGTACCACCGTTGCCGTCACCATCGAACCAACCGCGGTGCCGACAATTTCACTTACCAGCGTACAACCGACTTTATTTAAACACTGCTTAATGACAGCCATTCCACCTTTTCGCATTAAGGTTCGCAGTCCCCCCACAAAGAGGCCGCCAAGAATTTCACCGAACATCTCTGCAAACGGGTTGCGGCCACTCATGATGTCGCGTACCACCACACTGTTCCCACCAATGCGCACAATCCCTTTTTCTTGATTGTCATCGATTTTGGCTTCACAGGTGCTTCTATCCCCATTACGGCACGCCGGCTGGCTATTGATTTGAACCCTTTTTGATCCTTCCGCTAAAAAGTAGGGCTCACTTGCACAATGCCATTTATCACATTTGATAATATCGAGGGGCATCGGTTCAGCATGAGGGTGCTTATTCGCCTTAACGGGGGACAGTATGCTGTCAAAAAAGCCTTGCTTAGGCGATGGATATTCTGGGTATTCGTCAGACAGGGGGTCAATAGGCGCCGCATTATTCGGGGTGCTAAGTGCTTTTTTGGCTAACGCAAAGGGAAGCATGCCCGGAATAAGCATTGTGGATTTTTCCAAAATACTCAAGGTAATATCGAGCCCTTTTTTTTCTTTAGGGGGCGCATTGTCTTCTGCAATAGATGCTAATAACAAGGGGGTAGGGAGTTTTCCTGCCGCTCTTGCTGCCCGTTTTCCCTTGATACGCACATTGGGTGAGCCGGTTTTTATTTCGCCATCAGGCGAACTGAGCCCAAAGAGGCTATCAATCCCATCCGCGACCCAATCCGCAGCAGCATCAATAACACTGCCGAGAGCAAATCCGGTCGCCAATCCCGCGCCAATAAAAACAGCCGCTGCTGCACCGGCAGTTACGCCTGTCAATACAACTGCAGCAGCCCCTACCGCCGCATAGACCGCCCCTTTAACCACACCACAGACAATATCTGCCCATATTGACGAGTGCATCAATTTATCGCCTTGCTTCGCCGCGAAAAATTCATTTCCCATGAGTATGTCCTTATTCAATCGTCAGTATGGTCATTGTGAATTCAAGTCTGCTTTCGGTTAATTTGAGTGCGGTGTAAAGCTGTCCCGCAGGGTGCGCCAGTGTGCGAGCTCTGCATTTGAAAACGGTTTAATTTGGCTATAAGTGACGACTAAGACGTTGTCTTCCACGTGAAATGCCGCTATCCATTGATAAATACTGATGCCTTTTTGTTTGGTCTCACAGTAAATTTCACTCCCCGTGAGACCTTGCTCTGTGCGAAAAGCGGTTGGCGCTTTAACGACGGCATTTTTTATTTCACGTTTAATGGCGCTTAGCTGTCCGGCGAGATAATCACTTAGCTCGATGTCTGGCGACAGTGCCTCACGGGTGATGGAGATGCTGCCTTCTAGGGCAGGAAAACGCAGCATATTCACGGTATTATCTTGATATTTATCACAGGGTAG
Source organism: Providencia sp. PROV261 (assembly GCF_028477945.1). NCBI lineage: Bacteria > Pseudomonadati > Pseudomonadota > Gammaproteobacteria > Enterobacterales > Morganellaceae > Providencia > Providencia sp. PROV261. The sequence continues at coordinate 3,398 of NZ_JAMPMC010000065.1, forward strand.
TGTGAGGCGACCCTCTTGAAATAAGTAATGCATACTTAACCTTATTTTTCAGGAAAAAATTGGGATTTTGTGCTGGCAATGGTGTCGGTATTCGGATCTATTTTAGTGATCCCTGGCGCGGCATTGTCCATATTGAGATCGAGGATCTCACCCGTGGCAATTTGCCCTGAACCACTGGCATAAAAATCAAAATTTTCACACGCGATGGTGACCCTCCCCGAGGGACTCAATTGAAGAACGGACGTACCGCTGATAAGACGGATCCCTTTTGCGGAAGCGATGACCACTTCACCATCGACAATAGACTGTCTTTTCCCAAAGACGACATTCTTTTGGTCAGACTGTACTGAGGTCGATTGAGAGCCATGCACTGAAACCGTTTGGTTTTGTAGGATGACTTCTTTGTGGTTGGCCCCCACGGTCGTCGAACGATTATCCCGTACTACCGTATTCATGTCTTTTTGCGCATGAATAAACACTTCCTGCTTACCGTCCTCATCCTCAAAACGTAACTCGTTAAAGCCCTCGCCCTTATGGGTTTGAGTGCGGAACGTGGTGCGTGTTTTGTTCTCAGGAAAACGAATAGGGGGAGCATTGCGGCCATCGTAAGTGCATCCCGTGATAATGGGGCGGTCAATATCCCCGTTCAGGTAACTGACTTGCACAACAGTGCCGATACGGGGCACGGCCGAAAAGTCGTAACCGTTGCCGCTCCATCCCATGGCGACACGCACCCAACAGGAAGCGCTGTGATCGGGCTTGCCGTAGCGATCCCAATGGAAATGCACTTTGACGGCGCCGTACTCATTGACGTAAATCTCTTCCCCCGGCGGCCCCACCACGGTCGCCAATTCATCCCCATCGGCCGTCGGTTTATAACGGTGTGGCGGACGCCACTCCTCACGACCCGGTATAAAGGAGACCGTGTTACTTAATTGCGTTCCTTCGCCCCCGCCATTGTCGGCTAAGGGTTGCACGCCGTGATGGGTGACCGTGATGACTTGCCAACTGTCATTCATCGGGGCGTGTGGGTGATTTTGCAGGGTGAAAATTTTGCCTGGGCGCAAGGCAAAGCAGTTCGTGGTGGCATTGCCCACGCGGCTACCGCTGCGTAACTGCTCAAAACGGGCTTTGGTCAGGGGCTCCCCTTCGGCATCCAATTGAAAACGCCCGTAACTTTCAAACACACTGTGCTGCCCACCGCCTGCTTGCTGATCTTGGTGCATCAGCGGGTAAGAGGGGCGCACGTAGTTGTTGTCTTTTTGGATCAGTTGATCGGCGCACAGATACTCTCCGTACTGCCAGGTGGTGGCGGTACTGTCGGTGATATCGGTGTTTGCTTGCGGGTTGTAAGTCAACGAGATCCCCGCGGTCATGCCCATGTGCTCATCACTGTAGAACATCTGATCTTCTTCAAACCAGAAGTTGATCCCTTCCTCAAAGGCTAAGCGACACCAAAAGTCATAGGCGGATTCCCGTTTTTGCGTGGTGTAGGTCCGTTCCGGATGCAGCGCTTCACGGTAAAAAAGACAGTCTGATTTGACGTGCGCTTCATCCAATAACGTCTTTAAAATCGCGGGGGCGTTTTGGTCTTGGAAGATACGGCTGTCCTGATTGAGGGTCATGATCCACATTTCAGGGCGGATATCAAAATGGTACCACGTTTTCACGCCATCGGTATTGCCTTGGACACCGCCCGCAAGAATGCCATTGACGGTGCGCACAATCTGCCCATCCCGTTTGACCGTCAGTGAGGCGGCTTGGCCTAAATGCGTTTGGAATTCAATATAAGGCAACAAACTCACCACATTCAGGCTAAGGTGATATAAGGAAGAGAGCCCTTCGGTGAGGGTAAAATCGGTGACTTGAAAGGTGCCCGCAGGAAATAAGCCGATTTCACAGGTAAACACTAAACCGCTCGGCTCAGCGGTTAACCCTAACGCACTGCGTAAGGCCGCTTGCGCGGTATCCGGATCGGCAGGGTTGAGCCCCCCCGTCAGCCCGCCGCCGGGGGGCAACATCGCGGCGGAGGCCTGCAACGAGGACGCCGCACTGGCCGCTTGTTGGGCCAAATTGACGGCTTGTTGTGTTCGCGCAGATGCCTTTGACATCGCCGCTTCCTTGGCTTGGTTAATGGCTTCGTCCTTCAGCATCGACGCCAGATCAGGGGATGATTTTTTCGGATCTTTTGAGAACATGGTCAGGCTCCGGGTTAACGGGGAGAGTGCATCACGTTAAAACAGACAAGGACGAGCCCGGGTGAGCTCGTCGAATGAGGCGATTACGCTTCCAGCGGTGCACGCCAGTCGTCAGCACCGGAAGTGCCTGCCACGGTGTGCTCCCAGTCGACCTTACGGTAAGAAAGCGACACTTCGATGAGCTGCGTGTAATCCGCTTTGGCCGGATCTTGGCAGTGTGGCATTTGGCAATCGATGTTGACGATAGTCGCATCGGTCAGCGTGGTGGTGAAGAAGTGCTCTTGCTTCCCTTCAACAGACGTGCGGTACCATTTCAGTTCCACTTTTGGCAGCATTTCACCAGACGCCAGTGCGTTGTACAGCAGAGGGACCGCTTTGTTTAATGCCACCGTAAAACGGAATGGCTTGTGAGCACGTTGGCCTGAAGGTTGACCGGATTGGGGGTCAGTCGGTACGGTCACAATGTGGGAAAACTCTTG
>NZ_JAMPMC010000066.1:0-1029 GCF_028477945.1 Providencia sp. PROV261
AAACAGTGCCGATAAAAATATATCATCATGAACAATAAAACTGTCTGCTTACATAAACAGTAATACAAGGGGTGTTATGAGCCATATTCAACGGGAAACGTCTTGCTCGAGGCCGCGATTAAATTCCAACATGGATGCTGATTTATATGGGTATAAATGGGCTCGCGATAATGTCGGGCAATCAGGTGCGACAATCTATCGATTGTATGGGAAGCCCGATGCGCCAGAGTTGTTTCTGAAACATGGCAAAGGTAGCGTTGCCAATGATGTTACAGATGAGATGGTCAGACTAAACTGGCTGACGGAATTTATGCCTCTTCCGACCATCAAGCATTTTATCCGTACTCCTGATGATGCATGGTTACTCACCACTGCGATCCCCGGGAAAACAGCATTCCAGGTATTAGAAGAATATCCTGATTCAGGTGAAAATATTGTTGATGCGCTGGCAGTGTTCCTGCGCCGGTTGCATTCGATTCCTGTTTGTAATTGTCCTTTTAACAGCGATCGCGTATTTCGTCTCGCTCAGGCGCAATCACGAATGAATAACGGTTTGGTTGATGCGAGTGATTTTGATGACGAGCGTAATGGCTGGCCTGTTGAACAAGTCTGGAAAGAAATGCATAAGCTTTTGCCATTCTCACCGGATTCAGTCGTCACTCATGGTGATTTCTCACTTGATAACCTTATTTTTGACGAGGGGAAATTAATAGGTTGTATTGATGTTGGACGAGTCGGAATCGCAGACCGATACCAGGATCTTGCCATCCTATGGAACTGCCTCGGTGAGTTTTCTCCTTCATTACAGAAACGGCTTTTTCAAAAATATGGTATTGATAATCCTGATATGAATAAATTGCAGTTTCATTTGATGCTCGATGAGTTTTTCTAATCAGAATTGGTTAATTGGTTGTAACACTGGCAGAGCATTACGCTGACTTGACGGGACGGCGCTTCCCTACCCTCATGGCCGCCTCCCAGGAATCGACCCAGGTGCTTATCGTGGACATAATCCTTTACTCATAAATT
>NZ_JAMPMC010000067.1:0-3816 GCF_028477945.1 Providencia sp. PROV261
CAACAGTGCCCATAGGCTTCATCAGCGCCTGACTGGCGAGCACGATTCCGGCCCTAGCCGCAGGATCGCGCAGGACGACCTAGTTACGAACCAGGCCGAGTGTTCCTGACATCCATCGGCACCATAGTTCTGCTTATCCGGCACGCGCGCGTCAGGGGTGTGGTGAACTACAAAGCAGACCCGTTGAGGTTATCAGTTCGATGCACAATCAGCAGCGCATAAAATATGCACAAGAACAGGAGCACCCTTCGCATTAAGCTGTGGTGGTAACAAGTAGTGCCGGGCTACCATCAGCGAGCATGATGCGCTCCCACAGCATTCGCCTTGGCAGTATGGAAGTTCCTCGCTCCAGTTCGGGCCGGTATCCACCTCGAGTGACCCCAGCCGCCCCTCATGCCAACCGAGCCCATTAAGCGCAGAGTCGGCCGCAACTATCTCGGGGACGCATAAACACGCAGCGATTTACCAAGGAGTTCGGCTAGGTCAATCCGCAATTCCCTTTGCCTGGCCGGAGATGCCGCGAGCAAACAATGTGTCCGGTCGCTACCAGATGGACTTTGTGGGCGGAGGATTGCACCAGACGCTTCAGCGCAGCGTCGTACGATGAATCGGAAGGCCCGGTAAGCAATTGAAGAACCGCTGACCACCTCCCATCCGACAATGCAAGGGTGCCCCGCTCCCAGCGCGACACGGTTGCCTGATCCACACCCATTAATTCAGCTAGGTGACTTTGCTTCATATGACGAAGCAACCGCGCCCTCCGCACCTGCCGCCCCCTGTCATTCGTCAACATTCTTCAGCACCTCAATGTCGTTCGTAGTGAGCCTCATTTTTTCAAGACCGCCGATGATGAGAGCCAGGCCTCGCTCGAATGCCGCGTCCGGACCGCCTTCGTAGACGATTTTCATCGCGCTCTGTAGGCGCGCCGGCATCGTAGACGCTGAGGTGGTCAACTGATCTTCGCCCCGCTCCTCGGCGTCTGCCTCGCTAGCTTGCTGCTCAAGAACAGCGCCGACGGTGAAGTAGCTGATTGCCATCAACGCATAGGTCGCGTCACCTGCCGAAAAGCCAGCATCGCAAAGGAAGCGAAGCTGCGCGTCGGCTTTTTCCATCTGCGGCGCGGCTGGCCGCGTCCCGGCATGAATACGCGCGCCATCGCGATAAGCGAGCAACGCCCGTCGAAAACTGCATGCATTGCCCTTCAGGAACGAACGCCAGTCGTCGTCATCCCTTGGCGTCGAATGCGTGTGATTTATCGTCAGCATGGCTTCGGCAAGTGCGTCGAGCAACGCACGCTTGTTCTTGAAATGCCAGTAGAGCGCTGGCTGTTGCACCCCGAGGCGCTCAGCCAGTCGGCGCGTCGTTAGACCTTCCATGCCCACGTCGTTAAGCAGTTCGAGCGCGGTTCGGATCACGGCCTCGCGTTGGAGCTTGTTCATTCGCGAATTCTCATGTTTGACAGCTTATCATCGATAAGCTTTAATGCGGTAGTTTATCACAGTTAAATTGCTAACGCAGTCAGGCACCGTGTATGAAATCTAACAATGCGCTCATCGTCATCCTCGGCACCGTCACCCTGGATGCTGTAGGCATAGGCTTGGTTATGCCGGTACTGCCGGGCCTCTTGCGGGATATCGTCCATTCCGACAGCATCGCCAGTCACTATGGCGTGCTGCTAGCGCTATATGCGTTGATGCAATTTCTATGCGCACCCGTTCTCGGAGCACTGTCCGACCGCTTTGGCCGCCGCCCAGTCCTGCTCGCTTCGCTACTTGGAGCCACTATCGACTACGCGATCATGGCGACCACACCCGTCCTGTGGATCCTCTACGCCGGACGCATCGTGGCCGGCATCACCGGCGCCACAGGTGCGGTTGCTGGCGCCTATATCGCCGACATCACCGATGGGGAAGATCGGGCTCGCCACTTCGGTCTCATGAGCGCTTGTTTCGGCGTGGGTATGGTGGCAGGCCCCGTGGCCGGGGGACTGTTGGGCGCCATCTCCTTGCATGCACCATTCCTTGCGGCGGCGGTGCTCAACGGCCTCAACCTACTACTGGGCTGCTTCCTAATGCAGGAGTCGCATAAGGGAGAGCGTCGACCGATGCCCTTGAGAGCCTTCAACCCAGTCAGCTCCTTCCGGTGGGCGCGGGGCATGACTATCGTCGCCGCACTTATGACTGTCTTCTTTATCATGCAACTCGTAGGACAGGTGCCGGCAGCGCTCTGGGTCATTTTCGGCGAGGACCGCTTTCGCTGGAGCGCGACGATGATCGGCCTGTCGCTTGCGGTATTCGGAATCTTGCACGCCCTCGCTCAAGCCTTCGTCACTGGTCCCGCCACCAAACGTTTCGGCGAGAAGCAGGCCATTATCGCCGGCATGGCGGCCGACGCGCTGGGCTACGTCTTGCTGGCGTTCGCGACGCGAGACTGGATGGCCTTCCCCATTATGATTCTTCTCGCTTCCGGCGGCATCGGGATGCCCGCGTTGCAGGCCATGCTGTCCAGGCAGGTAGATGACGACCATCAGGGACAGCTTCAAGGATCGCTCGCGGCTCTTACCAGCCTAACTTCGATCATTGGACCGCTGATCTTCACGGCGATTTATGCCGCCTCGGCGAGCACATGGAACGGGTTGGCATGGATTGTAGGCGCCGCCCTATACCTTGTCTGCCTCCCCGCGTTGCGTCGCGGTGCATGGAGCCGGGCCACCTCGACCTGAATGGAAGCCGGCGGCACCTCGCTAACGGATTCACCACTCCAAGAATTGGAGCCAATCAATTCTTGCGGAGAACTGTGAATGCGCAAACCAACCCTTGGCAGAACATATCCATCGCGTCCGCCATCTCCAGCAGCCGCACGCGGCGCATCTCGGGCAGCGTTGGGTCCTGGCCACGGGTGCGCATGATCGTGCTCCTGTCGTTGAGGACCCGGCTAGGCTGGCGGGGTTGCCTTACTGGTTAGCAGAATGAATCACCGATACGCGAGCGAACGTGAAGCGACTGCTGCTGCAAAACGTCTGCGACCTGAGCAACAACATGAATGGTCTTCGGTTTCCGTGTTTCGTAAAGTCTGGAAACGCGGAAGTCCCCTACGTGCTGCTGAAGTTGCCCGCAACAGAGAGTGGAACCAACCGGTGATACCACGATACTATGACTGAGAGTCAACGCCATGAGCGGCCTCATTTCTTATTCTGAGTTACAACAGTCCGCACCGCTGCCGGTAGCTATTGACTATCCGGCTGCACTAGCCCTGCGTCAGATGGCTCTGATCCAAGGCAAACTGCCAAAATATCTGCTGGCACCGGAAGTCAGCGCCCTGCACCATTATGTTCCGGATCTGCATCGCAGGATGCTGCTGGCTACCCTGTGGAACACCTACATCTGTATTAACGAAGCGCTGGCATTGACCCTGAGTGATTTTTCTCTGGTGCCGCCTTATCACTGTTGAAGGCCACCGCTCATCACGCGTTTGCTGACATTGAGCCCTGCCGGCCGATCGGCCTGAGACTCTCAGCACAGGAGACGGCGGGTGACGAGCGTATACTTTTTCGACGCTTGGTTGCGGTCGCGCTAGGCGTGGCCGCCGACGAACCCGCTGGTGTCGCCCTTGCGGAGCAGCGCAAGGCGGACCTTGCCACGACATCCCCTCGCCCGCCGATCGTCTAAATTCGTCGAGGTTAAGAAATTCCCGCTCCGGCGAGGCCATCACCATCACCGGCGTCAGGTAGTGGACATGGCAGCAGCGCACGCAGGGGCACTGTTGCAAAGTTAGCGATGAGGCAGCCTTTTGTCTTATTCAAAGGCCTTACATTTC
>NZ_JAMPMC010000068.1:0-2608 GCF_028477945.1 Providencia sp. PROV261
TTTGATGTCTGGCAGTTCCCTACTCTCACATGGGGAGACCCCACACTACCATCGGCGCTACGGCGTTTCACTGCTGAGTTCGGCATGGGGTCAGGTGGGACCACCGCGCTATTGCCGCCAGACAAATTCGGTTTCGTTCCCGTTCGCGTCTACACCGCAAACCAGAACTGCAATCTTGAACAAGCTGATTTTTTCGCACCACTCTCTCGTGCGCTTCAACAATCGTCTCTCTAAAACACCTTCGGTGTTGTCAGGTTAAGCCTCACGGTTCATTAGTACTGGTTAGCTCAACGTATCGCTACGCTTACACACCCAGCCTATCAACGTCTTCGTCTTAAACGTTCCTTTAGGACCCTTAAAGAGTCAGGGAAGACTCATCTCAAGGCAAGTTTCCCGCTTAGATGCTTTCAGCGGTTATCTCTTCCGCACTTAGCTACCGGGCAGTGCCATTGGCATGACAACCCGAACACCAGCGGTGCGTCCACTCCGGTCCTCTCGTACTAGGAGCAGCCCCTTTCAATCTTCCAACGCCCACGGCAGATAGGGACCGAACTGTCTCACGACGTTCTAAACCCAGCTCGCGTACCACTTTAAATGGCGAACAGCCATACCCTTGGGACCTACTTCAGCCCCAGGATGTGATGAGCCGACATCGAGGTGCCAAACACCGCCGTCGATATGAACTCTTGGGCGGTATCAGCCTGTTATCCCCGGAGTACCTTTTATCCGTTGAGCGATGGCCCTTCCATTCAGAACCACCGGATCACTAAGACCTACTTTCGTACCTGCTCGAGCCGTCACTCTCGCAGTCAAGCTGGCTTATGCCTTTGCACTAACCGCATGATGTCCGACCATGCTTAGCCAACCTTCGTGCTCCTCCGTTACGCTTTGGGAGGAGACCGCCCCAGTCAAACTACCCACCAGACACTGTCCGCACCCCGGATCACGGGGCTACGTTAGAACATCAAACATTAAAGGGTGGTATTTCAAGGTTGGCTCCATGCAGACTGGCGTCCACACTTCAAAGCCTCCCACCTATCCTACACATCAAGGCTCAATGTTCAGTGTCAAGCTATAGTAAAGGTTCACGGGGTCTTTCCGTCTTGCCGCGGGTACACTGCATCTTCACAGCGAGTTCAATTTCACTGAGTCTCGGGTGGAGACAGCCTGGCCATCATTACGCCATTCGTGCAGGTCGGAACTTACCCGACAAGGAATTTCGCTACCTTAGGACCGTTATAGTTACGGCCGCCGTTTACTGGGGCTTCGATCAAGAGCTTCTCCTTACGGATAACCCCATCAATTAACCTTCCAGCACCGGGCAGGCGTCACACCGTATACGTCCACTTTCGTGTTTGCACAGTGCTGTGTTTTTAATAAACAGTTGCAGCCAGCTGGTATCTGCGACTGGCTTCAGCTCCATGGGTAAACCACTTCACCTAATGCCAGCGTGCCTTCTCCCGAAGTTACGGCACCATTTTGCCTAGTTCCTTCACCCGAGTTCTCTCAAGCGCCTGAGTATTCTCTACCTGACCACCTGTGTCGGTTTGGGGTACGATTAATGATAATCTAGAGCTTAGAGGCTTTTCCTGGAAGCGGGGCATGAGCTACTTCGCCACCGTAGTGACTCGTCATCAGACCTCAGTGTATAGCGAACCGGATTTGCCTAATTCGCCCACCTACATCCTTAAACCGGGACAACCGTCGCCCGGCCAGCCTAGCCTTCTCCGTCCCCCCATCGCAATTATCACCAGTACAGGAATATTAACCTGTTTCCCATCGACTACGCATTTCTGCCTCGCCTTAGGGGTCGACTCACCCTGCCCCGATTAACGTTGGACAGGAACCCTTGGTCTTCCGGCGTGCGGGTTTTTCACCCGCATTATCGTTACTTATGTCAGCATTCGCACTTCTGATACCTCCAGCATGCCTCGCAGCACACCTTCACAGGCTTACAGAACGCTCCCCTACCCAACAACATCTACATGTCGCTGCCGCAGCTTCGGTGCATGGTTTAGCCCCGTTACATCTTCCGCGCAGGCCGACTCGACCAGTGAGCTATTACGCTTTCTTTAAATGATGGCTGCTTCTAAGCCAACATCCTGGCTGTCTGAGCCTTCCCACTTCGTTTCCCACTTAACCATGACTTTGGGACCTTAGCTGGCGGTCTGGGTTGTTTCCCTCTTCACGACGAACGTTAGCACCCGCCGTGTGTCTCCCGTGATAACATTCTTCGGTATTCGTAGTTTGCATCGGGTTGGTAAGTCGGGATGACCCCCTAGCCGAAACAGTGCTCTACCCCCGAAGATGAGTTCACGAGGCGCTACCTAAATAGCTTTCGGGGAGAACCAGCTATCTCCCGGTTTGATTGGCCTTTCACCCCCAGCCACAAGTCATCCGCTAATTTTTCAACATTAGTCGGTTCGGTCCTCCAGTTAGTGTTACCCAACCTTCAACCTGCCCATGGCTAGATCACCGGGTTTCGGGTCTATACCCTGCAACTCATTCGCCCAGTTAAGACTCGGTTTCCCTACGGCTCCCCTATTCGGTTAACCTTGCTACAGAATATAAGTCGCTGACCCATTATACAAAAGGTACGCAGTCACCC
>NZ_JAMPMC010000070.1:0-4043 GCF_028477945.1 Providencia sp. PROV261
CGCAGAACAAAGTTAAGTATCCTACAAAACGAAACAATTTCGGTAAAGGCGCCAAGATAACACTTTTAGATAATTATTATTGGAGTAATAAATGAAATTAAAATACCAATAAAAAAAACAAATATAGGCATTTATATCGTTTTTTTGAAAATTATTTTCTCATAAACACCCGCTTTTCTGTAAATAGATAACTTACCTCTAGAGCTAATCTTCATTTACAGCTGCTAAAGAGTAAGATAATGTGACATTCGGCTATAATACTGGTCACACCGCTTTAAAAAGCCGTTGTATTTCTTTAATAGGAAAATAGACAACATTATGAACTCTTGGCCTTATCCTAAAATTGTTGCCCATCGTGGTGGTGGCAGACTCGCTCCTGAAAATACACTCGCAGCCATTGATATTGGCGCAAAATATGGACATACCATGATCGAGTTTGATTCCAAACTTTCCCATGATAATCAAATCTTTTTATTACATGATGATACTCTTGAGCGCACCAGTGATGGTCATGGTATTGCAGGCGAATTAAATTGGAAGCAATTATCAAATATCGATGCTGGAAGCTGGTATGGTCCAGAATTCGCCAAAGAGCGGCTGCCTTTACTCTCTGAGGTCGCAAAACGTTGTCAGCAACATGGCATGATGGCAAATATTGAGATCAAACCAACGACAGGCTTGGAAGCTAAAACAGGTCAAATTGTTGCGCTTGCAGCTCGTCAACTGTGGCAAGGGCAAACAGCCCCATTGATTTCATCTTTCTCAATTGAAGCACTAATTTCGGCTCAACAATACGCTCCTGAACTACCGAGAGGGTTATTATTAGATGAATGGCGAGATGATTGGCAAACCCTTACAACACAGCTTGATTGTGTCTCCATCCATTTAGATCATACATTATTGGATGAGAAACGCGTAAAACGCTTAAAAGAGGCTGGCTTATACATTTTAGTTTATACCGTTAATGATCCTGCGCGCGCTTCGCAACTTTTAAATTGGGGAGTTGATGTAATTTGTACGGATGCGATTGATATCATTGGCCCCAACTTTGGTGCCTAATTAAATAGATTACATACTGAACTATAGATACCTACTATTTCACTCGCCGCATAATTAAAAAGCATAAAGCCAGCATTGAATCTCACTTCTGGCTTTATGCTTATCACGATGAAGATTGCTATCCCCCGACTCTAATTTGCTTTTAACGATGGAGCTGATTGAAAAATAGTGCAACCGCCTTAGTGATGTTTTTGGGTACCGTGTTTAATTATGACTGATATTAATTTTTAATGCTGCGGCAATTGCGATAGGCGAAAATGTCACGCTCCCCACTAACAATGCAGCTAGAATCGCAAAATAACTCCCCAAAGGCATATTAAAACTATACGCTTCCATTGTTCCCGTTGCATAAATGAGCACAGGAATATACAGCGGCAGCACCAGTAAACTCACGAGTACTCCCCCTTTTTTCAGAGATACCGTTAAAGCAGCCCCTATTGCACCAATAAAGCTCAGGATCGGTGTACCTAGCAACAAAGTACCTGCAAGTACAGAAAGGGTATTCGCGTCAAAAGAGAGCATTAAAGCTGCTATCGGTGAAAGTAAGATTAGCGGCACTCCAGTTACCAGCCAGTGAGCAATCACTTTAGCTAATACCGTTAAAAATAGTGGATGCGGTGCGAGCAACAGTTGTTCTAACGAACCATCCAGATAGTCATCTTTAAAGAGACGTTCGAGCGATAATAAAGAAGAAAGCACCGCGGCTACCCAAAAAATGCCAACAGCGATACGTGCTAATAACTGAGGCTCAGGCCCTATGCTCAATGGAAATAACGTAATAACAATTAAGAAGAACCATAATGGGTTTACCAATTCAGAAAAACTTCTAAATGCTATTTTTAGTTCTCTTTTAATCACTAGCCAAAACATTATTCATATCCGCCCGTCAGTTTTAAGGATCCAAAATGCCCCGACATAGCTTGATGAGAAGTAAAAAGAATGATCCCACCTTGTTCAGCATGCTGATGAAAGCGTTCGGTAAGACGTTTCACGCCTGCGACATCAATAGCAGTAAAAGGCTCATCCAACACCCACAAAGGAGCTTCACTTAACCATAACCTTGCAAGATTCACTCGCCTTTGTTGCCCCGCTGATAACTGACCAACAGGAACATCTTCATAGCCAATGAGTGACACTTCTTCGAGAGCCGACCACAAACTATCCCCGGCAGGATGGCGATGCTGCATCTGATAATAAAACTGTAGATTCTCATAAGGAGTGAGTAGTGATTTAACGGCTGGCTTGTGCCCTAAGTAAAGTAATTGACGAGTAAAATCTTCTTTTAACTGATGAATCGAATGTTGCTCCCACAAAATATCCCCTTCATCGGGTTTTAACAGCCCAGCCACCATACGTAATAAGGTCGTTTTACCCGCACCATTAGGCCCTTCAACTTGTAAAATTTGGCCGGGCAATACGGTGAAATCCAGCTTTTGAAAAAGCATCCTGTTTTGCCGCTGACAACTGATTTGCTCGGCAGTTAACATAGTGTTTTATTCCTGTTATTCGTTTTTCGCCACTTTATTTAACAGAATATCACTAATACTGTCATTTGATATTGTTTCACCGCAAAGCACTTTCATCAAAACTTCGCCCCCTAAAGAAGATAATGAAAACAGCATGTCGGGGTTAAGCAGGCGAATTTTATCTATATTGCTTTCTTGGTTAACCAATACCACCGTTTTTACACCTTCACCAGCAAGTTGTTTTATCCCTAAGAGAACAAAAGTACTTAAGGCGTCGCTATCTGTCATCACTAATACATATTTTGCCTGTTTAACATTCGATTCGGCTAATAGCGCTGTATCTGTAGGGTCACCAGTGACGATATTATCTTTCTCAGGATAATGTGCGCGATGACTTTCTTGGCAGATCACCGCAACTGGCAGTTCGCGATTTTTTAACCCTTCATACATGCTTACCGCCATTGGCGTACTACCAATTACAACATAATGATTTTTCATATAAGAAAACCTCTTGCGAACAATTTCCTTTGTTCCTTTAGCTAACAGCCCTACAACATAAACCACTGATGTTGTAAAAATTGTAATACCAAGAATAATGACCGTAACAGTAAATACCCGAGCATCTGTAGAGACTGGTACTATATCGCCGAAACCGACGGTCGTCATACAAACTAACGCGAAATAAAATGCCGTGGTTCCATCTTTAACGACAGGTAGAAATTCATTACCAATATAGAGTGTGCCAAAAATGGAATAAAGCAATAATGCAATGATACAAGTTATCGCCACAAATCCCGCACTGGTTAAGCTGTGATGATGATAACGCTTCCAAAAAAAGCTCAACGCCAAAAAAAGGATCAGCGAAAAATAACCTTGATGAAGGTTTTCCGTTGCAATTTTTAAATCAACAAACGAAATAATGGCCAGTAAAAGCAGTGAAAACACCCATGCAATTCGGGCGCCATTAAGCATGAAAAAAGATAAAAATATCAATGAAATTCCTAACAAAAAACGAGGGATATCAAGCAACTTCATAAAGCCGAGAGATTTAAGCCACTCACTAAACCCATTCGCTCGCCAATCAATATAGTCAGTATAAGCCCCCAATATAGGCTTAATAATCATAAAACCATCAAAAATGATAAGTATTGAGATGATTAAACGGATAAATAAGGATGATTTCAGAAAAGCAATAAACGCGTTATCTGACATTTTTCCTTCACCCTCTGCTCAGATAAGATTACATAAAGTCTATATAACACATGTTGGTCATTGATGTTAGTTAGAATGCCGTTCTTCGGTTGATTTTATTGGTATAACCGACATATCCCTATATCAACTGATACAGTTCCATTTTTATACTTAGAACCTATCCCAATAGGTTTTTAGTCCAGACAATGATACCACAGGCAAAATGCAGCATCGCCTCATAATTCTCGACTTTCTTCTCCCAACTAGTCAGGACACGACGGTAGCGATTCATCCAACTGTGTGTTCTCTCTACAACCCAGCGGTGAG
>NZ_JAMPMC010000071.1:0-4456 GCF_028477945.1 Providencia sp. PROV261
AAACGGCATTAGCGAAGCAATATGAAGCAAGTCAGAAAGCCCAGCAGCAGCTACAAGCGAAATTAACGCAGCAAGAAGAAGGCTTCACTACCGCTCAGGCTCAACTGAAAAAAGCGAATACTGATATCGCTCAGTTACAAAAAGAGATTGAGAAGCAGAAGCAGCTAATGACGCAAGCGTCGGATCAGCAAGTGAAATCATTAACGGTTGAGCTTACTCAGCAAGTATCGCTATTAAAATTGCAAGAAGCGGTACTGAAGAAAGCGGAAGAAGATAGCCGAGCGACACGCGAAGCGCTGGCGAAGCAACAGGCCGTAGCGAAACAGTTAGCCGAGCAGAATAAGCAGCTACAAGCGCAGTTAAAAGATAACGAGCAGCAGGCCGCGAAACTGCAAACCGTGTTGACGGCACAAACCGCGCAGACTGAGCAACATAAAGCATTAGAAGCTGAATTGAAAGCTGCTCAAAAACAGTTACAAGCACAAAAAGCGGAAGTTGAAAAACAAGCTAAAGAGCGTGAGCAACAAATTAAACGCCTTGAAACTGATATTACGACTAAAGAGAAAAAAGCGGCTGAGATTGATAAACAGTTAGTCGAGGCGAACAAACAAATCAGTGCATTAAAACTGGATGCTGAGAAGCTAAAAGGAATTGATAATAAATATCAATCTCAGAATACTGAGTTAGAAAAACTGAAAAAACAGTTAGCTGACAGTGCTAATTTGCAAAAAGAGTTAGCAACAGCTAAAGATCAATTGAAGAAACTAGAAGCTGAATTGAAGCAGCAAATGTCATTAACTTCGAATGAAGCGCTTAAAGCTCAGATCATGGAGTTAAATAAAAAAGTCATGCAGCTTCAAGATGAAAATGACAAGTTAAAAGCGAAAATAGCGCCGAGTGGCTCTACATCGATTATGGGAGCACCTAAAAAGCAACTGTCTCAAAAAGAGCTAAAGGCAATTGCTCAAGCGAATGCAAAGCGTAATCAACGTATAATTGAGGAAATCACTAAGCAGAAATACAGTAAGCTTGATAGCTTTACGTATTATAAAATCCTGCAAAAAGGTAAGCCAATTACCAATGTGCAGAAGAAAAATATCACATTTATTATGCGAGAACAGCTTACTGATGGAACTCTGACGGTACTGTATAAGGATCAAGAGCCTGTCACATTGCCTTATAGTGAACTACCCGCACCGTTGAACTCCTTTGTTGAGAAAGCGGGAGAAGGGGGTATGGTTAAGGTTTATATTAAGCCAGAAGGTGGTTATGGTGTCGATGGAATACCTGGGGTCATTCCGCCAAACTCAATGTCGATTATTGATTTGAAAATTATCAGCGCTAAATAACCATAATCAAAAAGTTAAAAAAGGCCGTTTTACTAATTTAGTAAACGGCCTTTTTTGTTATCGTCCCTGCATAAGTACTGAAATTTTTTCCGTTATCCATTATTGAAAAACCACTGAAATAGAGATTAGAACCATCGAATTGAGAGCAATTCAGTTAGGGAAGGGCAGGCGTTTAGCTAATTATTATCTGCCTTTCTGTCAGTATATAGGGCAATGCACACATATCTATAACTGACAGGGCAAATGTATTTTTTAGAAATAATCTAAATCATCACATCAGTGAGTCGGTGATCTTGATTTACTTGGCGTATACCCAAAACGCTTACGATAGCTTTGTGTAAAATAAGATTGACTTGAAAAGCCTGCTTCCATTGATATTTCAACGATACTCATTTGAGTATTTACAAGCAATTGATGTGCATACATAATTCTTTTTTCGCTGATCCATGAACGTGGTGAAGTTGAATAAACCGCATTAAATAGTTCTTTAAAAGTTGTTAAGCCCATACCGAATGTTTTCGCAAAATCAGCCAGCTTCCACTCTTTTAAAAAGTTATTTTCCATGAAATTCTGTAATCGTTCTGCTTGTCGATTACTCAGTTGTCTTAAATTAGCCAGCAGCTTTGAGCCTTGTTCACTATAAGAAAGCAATAAAAGAAACTCAGATATACGTAATGTCACCAGTAATCTAGGGTATTGTTGGTCAACGATGGCTTTAAAGCTATTTTTTAATTCATCAATGAGTGTTGATGTAGTAAACCTAATCACATCATAGCTATTGGTTTCTGTACGTTCAATTTCACTCAATTGGCTGCCATAAAGATTAATGAACTCTCGTAAAAATTGATCTTCTAAGGATATCCAAAGAAATTCACAATCTGACTCATCATCCGTGCTTTTTAAAGCATATGAACCTTGTTTGTGATAAAGAATATCACCACAGTGTAGTGTTTCTATTGATGTAGGGCTTTCCCATATCAAGCTGCCCTTTTCAATAATAATTAATCCTTTTGTAGGTTGGTCGATAATAGAATACGGGTTCTCTTTATTAACCAAGACTCTTTTTATACGACGGTTAGTTACATTGCTATCATTTTGCATAACGCATCCTGAGTGTTAATTTTTTAATTAAATGTTGAATTTGTTAATGTAAAGTTAAGGTTGAATTCCTTTATCTATTTATTAGATGAACAATAAATTCATCTTTATCTGATTGATCAAAATTATATAAATCAGCCTTTTTTGTGTCACAGATTAATTCTAAATATTAATAAATGTTTCCAAATGCTAATTTTCCGAATTAATATCTTTTTTTGCTCGAAAAAAGTATTGTTAGAGATGTTTTTTAGTTATTTATAACTAGTTAGTTGTTTTTGTATAGTGATTAATACTGATAAATGGTTTTTAGTAGCATAAAAAGTAATCTAATGGTTTTATTCAATTCTGGTGTTTTTTGATCTAGATGGGGTAAGCCACCTTTTTCTGTATATTAGGAGGAAAATATAGTGATAGCTTTTATTGTTATTAATATCGGAAAATATAGTACTGATAAATAAATTTTATGTTTTTATCTGTTAGCCATGTTATCAATTAATTTTGTTACATGTAACGATAATAAATATTTGTCGTAATAACATAAATCACACAATATTTGAGATAGAAATCTCATTTATTAAACATATTTTCTAAAAGTATGGTTTTTGATAGTTCTATAAACATAGATTTTGATTATTAGTTATCATGGGGTACTAATTTTTAGAGAAACGTCACTCAAACGAAATGGATATAAGCTCTGTCGAGGAAGCAACCTATTGACGAGTTAAAAAAGATTTACAAGTGTTTAGGGGGCTAAGCGATAAATGACAATTAGCATGCCATAAATTGATAGGGCAACAGTTGGCGTTAAGAAAGGGGGCTTTTAAGATTATTTAATGATTGTTTCTTTTATTATCATCACACTCATTATCAATATATTTTAGCAAACTAATAAACCCAGCGAATATCACAATGTAAATAAAAAGTTATCTAGTGGTTAATTATCTGTGGATGAATTTCTATTACGTTTTCTTTCAGGGAGTTCAGGAACTGGCTTTCGGTCATCAAGTAAATGTCTGATGGCTAAGATGGGGTGATGGAGTAACATTTTTGGCCCAGCCCAGCGCATTACTATTTTCATTTGTTCTCGCATTTTTGGCTGGTAACAATGTATTGGGCATTGTTTACAAGCAGGCTTTTGCTCTCCATAACGGCATTTTTCGAGCCGATTAATTGCATAGGCATAGAGCTTTTTATATTGTTCTGGCGAATCAGCCGGTGCAGGATGTGCCTTTTCGTAGAGTTGGATCATTTTTTCGATAGTTTTTATTTCCCGCTGGATACGTTTCCCAACCATCTGTGCACCTCAATCTATCTACAATAAATTGTATTTAATATACATGTTATTGAAGGGAATAGAAAGTCGGCATGATAAGAAGATAAACCGAAAATGGCATAAGTAACGACTTATGCCATAATAAACAATAAGATAAAATTAACTAGAAAATGAGTAATATAAATTGTTAATTAAGGTTTAACTAAACCAAAAACAAGATAAAAACTTACTTATTTAGCCTAGTAAATTGAATATTAACCTTTATTTGCCGATTGCATTATTTTTTGCATTTCGTCTTTTATATGCAATTTTTCTTTTTTAAGCTTAGCAACATGCTCATTATAACCAGCACCGGAAGGGCCTTCTAATTTGCTGATCTCTTTATCGAGCTGATGATGTTTTTCATAAAGATTTTGGAAGCGGGGATGAGTAGATATTAACTTTGAAACTAAATCTTGCTCTGTAGATAACATAGTACCTCCTCAGAATGTATTTAAGCCTCATCTCCAGTATAAGCACTGTCTATTATTTATGCATTAAAACAGAGAAGAATTTACATAGTTTTTATCAAATTTATGATCATTCTACTAAAATTAGCTATGATGGGATTGAATTAGATAGTTATATTTTCTTATTTTTGAAATTAAGAATTATCCATGGTGTAAATTGTAGTATTTTTCACTTACTCTAGGTAAAAAGATTTCTATTTTTTATTAATATGATTGCATTTGATAGG
>NZ_JAMPMC010000072.1:0-4434 GCF_028477945.1 Providencia sp. PROV261
TTTAAAGGTTGTGTCAGTACTGACTGACCGCACCATATTGCTGATATGGCTCAGTTGGTAGAGCACACCCTTGGTAAGGGTGAGGTCCCCAGTTCGAATCTGGGTATCAGCACCATGAATTTATCAGTATTAAAAAAGAATTTACCTAGCGGCAATAGCGCGGTGGTCCCACCTGACCCCATGCCGAACTCAGTAGTGAAACGCCGTAGCGCCGATGGTAGTGTGGGGCTTCCCCATGTGAGAGTAGGGAACTGCTAGGTTTTAAATATAGAAAAGCCACCTTAGGGTGGCTTTTTGCTATTTAGCCCCATTCAAATTATTCTGTATCTTCTTTTTTCTTGTTCCTGACACATTGCCATTTCAACCTAATACTCCTAATGTCATGAGAGGCATCTCATTATTTAATGATTCTCGCGGGTCAGCCTGATAGACTTAGCTCATCTTTATTGGTTATCTATTGAAGGCTGCAATGAACCCATCCCTTGAATTAAAACCGTTTAATACTCTCGGTATTGAAGCACAAGCAAAGTCAGTTTGTATTGCTGGATCAGCAGAAGAGATTTATCAGCAATGGCTTAATGCGCAAAAACAGCAGTTACCTGTTTTGATCCTTGGAGGGGGAAGTAATGTGTTATTTATTGAAGACTTTGATGGTGCGGTAATTCTCAATCGTATTAGAGGCATTACTATCACAGAGACCCCAGAATATTGGCATGTGTATTCTGCGGCAGGTGAGAACTGGCATCAATTTATTGAATATTTAATGGGTAAAGGTATCTATGGTGCTGAAAATTTAGCCTTGATACCTGGCTGTGTAGGCTCTGCACCAATTCAAAACATAGGCGCTTATGGTGTTGAGCTGAAGGATTTATGTGAGTATGTTGATACTCTGAACCTCCAAACTGGTAAGACAGAAAGGATAGAGGCTGAGGCCTGCCATTTTGGCTACCGTGATAGTATCTTTAAGCATGATTATCAGCATTCTCATGTGATTATTGGGGTTGGTTTGAAGTTTGCTAAACAATGGTTACCTAAACTCACCTATGGGGATTTAGCACTCTTAGATGCCGAAACAGTGACTCCACAGCAAGTGTTTGATGCCGTATGCCAGACGCGGAAAGCAAAATTACCTGATCCCGCCGTGACGGGCAATGTGGGAAGCTTCTTTAAAAATCCAATTATTACAGCAGATAAAGCGCATCAAATAAAACAACGTTTTCCAACTTGCCCACAGTATACCCAAGAAGATGGCTCAATAAAGGTTGCTGCGGGCTGGTTGATAGACCAATGTGGGTTGAAAGGCTATGAATTAGGTGGCGCTGCTGTACATACACGGCAGGCTTTAGTCCTCATTAATAAATGCCATGCGACAGGGCGTGATATTGTTGACTTAGCTAAATATGTCAGCCAAAGCGTGCATAAGCATTTTGGTATCATGCTTGAGCCAGAAGTGAGGTTTATTGGTAAACATGGCGAAATTAACCCTATGGACTGCATTTTATGAAAGAAACCAGTACACCGCTACAATTGATAGAGATCTTATCTGATGCTCAAATCCACTCAGGCCAACAGCTAGGCGATACATTAGGGATGACACGAGCAGGGATTAATAAACATATTAAAACACTGCGTTCATGGGGCATTGAAGTGCAAACTATCGCAGGTAAAGGCTATAAATTGCCCCATACGCTTAATTTGCTCAATGGTGAGTTAATTAAGCAATATATTCAGGGCAGTGATGTGATTGTGGAGCCTGTCATTGATTCAACAAATCAGTATATGCTTGAAAGAATTTCGAGCTTAAAATCAGGCGATACATGTCTGGCGGAGTACCAAAGTGCGGGGAGAGGTCGACGCGGGCGGCAATGGATTTCACCATTTGGTTGTAATCTATATCTATCGATGTACTGGAAGCTTGATCAAGGGCCGGCAGCTGCAGTCGGACTAAGTTTAGTTGTGGGGATCATAATTGCTGAAACCTTAAATAAACTAAGCAGGGGTAAAGTAAAAGTAAAATGGCCTAATGATCTTTATCTTAATGATAAAAAACTAGCAGGTATACTTGTGGAATTAACAGGAAAAACAGGTGATGCCGCACATATCATTATTGGCATTGGAATTAATATTGGTATGGAAAAAAAGAATGTAGATAAAGAGGGTACAATTAATCAGGAGTGGGCCTCATTAATTGATGAAGTAGAAAATATAGAAAGAAATAAATTGTCTGCTGATATTATTAATGCACTGAAAAAAGCATTAGTTTTATTTGAGAAGGAAGGATTAGTTCCCTTTTTGGAGCGTTGGTTTGAATTAGATAACTTCTTGGGAAGGAAGGTTAAGTTGTTGATTGGTGATAAAATTATCACCGGTGTGGAAAAAGGAATAAATCAACAAGGTGCTCTTTTATTACAACAGGATAATGGTGAAATTATTCCTTATATCGGTGGGGAAATATCACTAAGATCTAACGAAAAATAATAAAATGATGCCGGTAAGTTATACCGGCATATAGTGTTTATTTTCTAAGCCTAACATTCTGGATAGAATGGTTTTCGCCTTTGGTCATTATTAAACTTGCACGTTCTTTCGTGGGTAAAATATTTTCTTTTAGGTTTAAACCATTAATTTCATCCCAAATAGAGCCTGCAATTTTAACGGCTTCTTCTTCGCTTAATTTAGAATAATTGTGGAAGTAGGAATCAGGATCGGAAAATGCCCCTTGGCGGAACTTTAGGAACCGACCAATATACCACTGCTTTAATAATTCAGGGTCTGCATCCACGTAGATAGAGAAATCAACAAAGTCTGAGACAAACACATGATGTGGGTCATGTGGATAGTCCATATCACTCTGTAGCACGTTTAAGCCTTCTAGAATTAGGATATCAGGCTGATCAATAACCTGTTGTTGGTCAGGCACAATATCATAAGTAAGATGTGAGTAGACCGGTGCAACAACGTTACGCGCCCCTGATTTTATCTGCGACACGAAATTCACGAGTCTTCGCATATCGTAAGACTGAGGAAAACCCTTTTTCTTCATGATATTTCGATCTTTGAGTACCTGATTAGGATACAAAAAACCATCTGTCGTGATTAAATCAACTTTTCTATGCTCAGGCCAACGTGTTAATAAGGCCTGTAATAGACGAGCCGTTGTGCTCTTGCCTACAGCAACACTGCCTGCAATCCCAATAATATAGGGAACCTTTGCTCCATTTGTTCCTAAGAACTGCTCTAATACAGCCTGACGGCGCAAATTGGAGCTAATATAAAAATTGAGTAAACGAGATAATGGTAGGTAGATTTCAATAACATCTTCCATCGAGAGTTCTTCATTAATACCTTTCAACTCTATCAATTCGCTAGACGTTAATGTCAAAGGGACTGAATCACGTAATGTTGCCCAATGTTCCCTATCAAACTCTAAGTATGGCGTAGTAATAAAATTCTCTGTCTGTTTCATAAACCAACATCTGCCTATTCTATGCAGGTTGGACAGGTTGCCTAAACACCCGTATCCGTAAAATTAAGTTGCATCATAGCGAGTGAAAGATAGTAGGCGTAGAACTTTTTATGTTTTATGTGAATTTTTTTTGACGAAGGCTGTAAAAATAGAACGAGTTGCTGAAAAAAGCAGCGGTTAGAAAGAGGGAACGAAGATACAGAACATCATTTTTTGCTCTAGAAAATGGCCTAAGTCACTTTTTAATGATGCAAGGGCTCTTTACTGATTAAATAATAATGGATTATAGTGTTGTTCTGCTGTAGATGTTTTAAGCTGAATGTAGCGAAAAAAGCAGCAAAATCGCAAAAAGTGCATAAAATGTGAGCAAGCGAACAAAAAATTAAAATTTTTTGTTGCAAGTCGCGCTCACTCTTCCTAGAATGCGCAGCACTTGATGCCGGCATAGCTCAGTTGGTAGAGCAACTGACTTGTAATCAGTAGGTCCCGAGTTCGACTCTTGGTGCCGGCACCAATTAACAATTTGGATAGGTGGGATACCCAAGCGGCCAAAGGGAGCAGACTGTAAATCTGCCGTCACAGACTTCGAAGGTTCGAATCCTTCTCCCACCACCATCTCCTGAAGAACTTTTCAAAAAAGTTTATTCAGGTTACATTTAGCAGCTGATAACTCAGGTAGCCGAGTTCATTGCGGGCATCGTATAATGGCTATTACCTCAGCCTTCCAAGCTGATGATGCGGGTTCGATTCCCGCTGCCCGCTCCAAGATGTGCTGATATAGCTCAGTTGGTAGAGCACACCCTTGGTAAGGGTGAGGTCGGCAGTTCGAATCTGCCTATCAGCACCACTTCCCTTATGTTCTCAATTATCTCCCTGATTTGTCTCCTGTAAAAAGCAAGCAAATAAATTTTAACTGCTTGGTTGATGTGGTGTAGCCACCGATTCCGTGTCTTAGAGGGACAATCTAA
>NZ_JAMPMC010000073.1:0-1063 GCF_028477945.1 Providencia sp. PROV261
ATAATAGCCAACGAATTTCTTCCGTTTGCTTTCAGTTTTAACTGGTAATATTTGCCCCCTTGAACTCAGAATATCAGATAAGGATACTAATGCACCCTCACTAAAAACCATAAATGGAGATAGAGCGCTGCTAAAGTCAAATTGATAATTTTTCTTACCAAAATCATTAGCCCTTAGTTCTAGAACTATATTGGTATATGTGTTGTTAAATTTTTGCCATTTTTGTCCCATTGCTCTTGCTATTATGCTTTCTTCTCTCGCAGGATAATCTTGGATAAAAGAGCAGTAATTCATTGCATCGGATTTTAAATAATATATTTTATTACTCATAATATTTTGTACCAACTCGCATCTCGACTTGAAGAAGAAAGAATGTTACGGATGTTTGATAATTCATCTAAAACACCTTGTTTTCCACCAGTTAGGTCTGCCTGAATTATTCGTTCATTAACCGCATCGATGTAGTTATTCGGATGTCTACCGTTATGTTTAATACCAGACAGCGACTCATCAATGTTATTTTTATTAGGCAAGAAAACCCCATTACTAGCATCATCAATATCAATGCCATGTTTTTTTAGAATATCCCTCGCTGGTTTCGCTCCTTTAGATGTATCCCCTACTATGTGGTGAGCGGCTGAGTTTGCAGGTCTAGGAGTACCAGCTGCAACCATATTTCTCGATAGTTTAATCGCACACTGTCCCCACGGATCCACCCATGTCAGTGGATTTGGCGCATACTGGTACAGGTTCAATCCACCCGCCAGCCCGATAGGGTCTTGCTGGGTAAAGCGACCTAAATCCGGGGCGTAGTACCTGAAGGTATTATAGTGCAGACCGGTCTCTTTTTCGAAATATTACCCTTGAAAACGCAGGTTCTGTTTACCGCTAAAATTGCTAGTAGGGCGAGGGCGGGCCTGACGCTGTAAATTCCCCTAAATACCCTATTGACCTTGCCAAACGAGATGACCGTCACCGTTGGTGAGCGCCTCCGGCAATCCGTTTAAGCCACTGTGCGTGTAATAGATGGCGCACCGTGGATTGACGGGGGTATCCGTGCATT
>NZ_JAMPMC010000074.1:0-2896 GCF_028477945.1 Providencia sp. PROV261
TGGTTTGTTGTTGATAAATGTTAAGGTTGCTCGCAGTCTGCTACTACAAAAAGCTTCAGGTTGAAATTAATTATCGCTGTTTCATTTTAGCGGAAGTGGACAATATCTTTCGTATCGTTTTGATTGGTGCAATATTGGGGTATTAGGTTATTCTTACTTCAATATCGGACGATTCTCATATGTCTAATAATTACTATAGTTAGTACAATATACACTTGAATTTCATATCTATATGAAATAATTATAAATTCTTAATTTTGAGCTATCTTCGATGAATAAAAAATTCAATTTAAGTATTATTTTAGTTTCACTGATCATATTAAGTGGTTGTACTCAGAAACATAGAGATACCATATCAGATATAACTTATGCATTAACAGGTGTCCCTGGTGCAAAGCACAAAAACAATGGAAACAATAGCACTACAATGAAATCAAAAGCACAATTAGAAAGAGAAAAAGAGGAGTATGAATTCAAAAATCGCCGCCAAAGTTGGATTGGTAAATCTATCGATGACCTAATAATGCAAAGGGGCAGCCCTTTTGGGGTTCATAAGAGACAGGATGGGGGGTCTCAGTATACCTTTAAGAAAACCCAAAACAGTTCTAATGACCCGTACCTTAATAACCCTCGCTTATGTGTAGATAACTTTATTACCGATAAAAATGGATTAATTAAAGACTGGTCATCTTCTAACTGCCTTTATTAACCAGAGCGACCCTGTAAATAATTTTGTGTATTTGCCTTTTATTAAAGGTGACCGTCTAGGCGGTCGCCAAACGTAATAATAAAACGGCTCATTGCCTGTTTCCAGTTTTGAATTGGCATGCTCCATTTTTTAGAAGCTGATTCAATCGCTAAGTAAATCACTTTACGCACTAAATCATCGCTGGGGAATACCTTACGTTTTTTAATCGCATGACGAATAACGCTATTTAGTGACTCGATGGCATTCGTGGTATATTTAGTGTTTTCATTTTCGGCCATCCGCATTCCCAAAAGTTCTTTATGTCCTTCAGTATTGATGGCTCATGCAAGAAAAACAGACTTATTGATAACCCTGCCATCGTGACGCACTTTGACAACAATGCAGTCAAGATAAACAATAGGATACCGCGATTCGAGTGGTCGGTTTTGCCATTCTTGGACTTGCTCTTTAACGGCATCAGTGACTTTTGAAATTAGGGTCGGAGAAACATCCGTATCGTACATTTCCTTGAATGTAGCGACGATTTCACGGGAGGCATTCCTTTTGCGTAGAGAGATAAAATTTGACTGTCCATCAGAGTGATGCGAGTTTGATTTTTCGTAATCAACTGAGGTTCAAAACTGCCTTCACGGTCACGTGGCGTGTTCAATTCAAAATCACCATCGTCCGTGAGTAATGTTTTAGATGAATAGCCGTTACGCATGTTAATACCTGTTTTGGTACTATTTTTTCATATCCCAAATGCTCAGTCAGTTCGGCGCTTAATGCCGTCTCAACGGTCAATTTAGTCAGCATGCGAGTGAACTGATTAAGATCAGCTTCGGTCTTAATCCCTTTTGCAAATTCTGCTGCAAGGGCTTTTAGTTTTTTCTCGTCCATAATATGCCTGCTGTGTTGTTGAAATTAACCTATCAAAAGCAGGCAAATACACAATCTAAATTACAGTCTCTAAAGACAATCAATAACGTTAGTGTTTTTCACTTAAGTAATTTTTGCAACAAGCCCTTTTTTAGTGATAATTACCAGCCTTCCCAAGCATCATATTTATAATTATCATCGATTTTTTCAAATTTAACACCACATAGTTTTAGTGACTCAAACTTATTCTTAAATAATGATGAACATACAGGTTTTGATATTTCATTACAAATGAATAAATGCTCATGAATATCATCTCTAATTTTAAATTTATCTATTCTTTCGTAGTATATTTTTTCTAAGTTTTTTTCATCTGGAGTGTTAAATTCACCCGTCTCTATATCCTTTGATATCGTAAATATCGATTTAGACTCATCCATTATAGATAAGTAACTTAGAATATAAAATAAATAATATTCTTTTGATGGGGTTTTGTTTTTATACAATCTAACTTTAACAGGAATGCTGATACATTTCACCTTCAATTCGGAGAGTAATATTAACATATCAGATGAAATTAAGTTATCATTTGAAAAGTAATCACCATCTAATTTATATGCCTTTATTTTAACTGCATAATTATCTGAAAAATCCTCTGGTAGTGGTGGTGCAGTAAAAAGGTCATAATTAGGTAATTCTGGTACCCACTCTTGGTCCATAAAATATGGTATTCCTTCATCATTCGGAGAATATTCGATAACAAAAAATTCATTTTCACTATTAATCATAATAATCTACCTGTGTTAGGATCAGTTTTAAACAAGCCATTATCAAGTCCTTTCCTTGCCCAGTATTGGATTTCTTTTATCCCCAGAGCTAATTGCGTATCGCTCAACTTGTTTGCCTGGGTTGCAAGTTGAGACAATTTATTCCTTACAGCACTGGTATATTGATTATGATTAGACCAATGGCCTGGTATTTCCATTTTGCTAGCAAGACCTTTTGATCCAGGTAAAAAGGCTCCATTTGAAGCTCCATCACCATCCCAACCAATCTTTTTAAGTCGATCAAAAAGATATTTAAAGTTCTTATCTTTCATTAACTCTTCAGGAATAAGATGATGGTTAGCCATGCCATCACCAGTTTTTGCTCCCATATTTCGACCTAAGGCACAACTCGATAGTCCTAGCGGATCGTTCCACGTCAGTGGATTTGGCGCATACTGGTACAGGTTCAATCCACCCGCTAACCCGATAGGATCTTGCTGGGTAAAGCGGCCTAAATCCGGGGCGTAGTACCGACAGGTATTATAGTGCAACCCCGTTTCTC
>NZ_JAMPMC010000075.1:0-2892 GCF_028477945.1 Providencia sp. PROV261
GATAAATGACCACCTCCTACAAAAGTATTGCAGAATCCAATAATTTTATTGTCCTAGACAAATACACAAAGCAAACGCAGGTAAGTGAAAACTACCAGAGCGAAGGTGATTTAGAGCGTGAGCTCATTCAGGATCTAATCAATCAGGGGTATGAGTATCTACCTGCGCTAACGACACCAGAGGCCATGTTAGTGAATGTGCGCAAACAGCTACAAGCCCTCAATAAAGTTGAGTTTACCGATGCTGAGTGGGTTCGTTTTTGTGAGCAATACTTGAACACGCCAAGCGATAATATTCTCGATAAAACCCGCAAAGTGCACAGTGATTATATCTTTGATTTTGTTTTTGATGATGGTCATATCGAAAATATCTACCTATTCGACAAGAAGACCATTGCTCGCAATAAAGTGCAGGTAATTAAGCAGTTTGAACAAACAGGAAGCCATGCCAACCGATACGATGTGACGATTTTGGTCAATGGTTTGCCTTTAGTGCACACTGAACTGAAAAAGCGTGGTGTGAAAATCCGTGAGGCGTTTAACCAAATACATCGTTACAGCAAAGAGAGTTTTAATGAAGAGAACTCGTTATATAAGTTCTTACAGCTGTTTGTGATCTCGAATGGTACTGACACGCGTTATTTTGCCAATACGACTAAGCGTGACAAGAACAGCTTTGACTTCACGATGAACTGGGCGAAATCAGATAATACGCTGATTAAAGATTTAAAAGATTTCACGGCAACTTTTTTCCAAAAAGAAACCCTGCTTGAAGTCATTTTCAAATACTCGGTATTTGATGTCAGTAATACCTTGCTTGTGATGCGTCCTTATCAGATTGCGGCTACCGAGCGGATCCTATGGAAAATAAAAAGTGCCTTTAACGCTAAGAACTGGAGTAATACCGAAAGCGGTGGGTACATTTGGCACACCACAGGTTCTGGTAAGACACTCACTAGCTTTAAAGCGGCACGGCTAGCCACGGAATTAGAATTTATTGATAAAGTCTTTTTTGTCGTGGACAGAAAAGACCTCGACTATCAGACTATGAAAGAGTATCAGCGTTTCTCGCCTGATAGTGTGAACGGTTCAGACAGTACCGCAGGGCTTAAGAACAACCTGGATAAAGACGATAACAAGATTGTTGTTACCACAATCCAAAAGCTCAACAACTTAATCAAAAGTGAAAGCAATTTACCTATTTACCAAAAACAAGTGGTATTTATTTTTGATGAGTGTCATCGAAGTCAGTTCGGCGAAGCGCAGAAAAACCTGAAAAAGAAATTCAAAAAGTATTATCAGTTTGGCTTTACGGGTACGCCAATTTTCCCTGAAAACGCTTTGGGTGCTGAAACAACGGGCAGTGTATTCGGTCAGCAGTTGCATACGTATGTAATCACTGATGCCATTCGTGATGAAAAAGTACTCAAATTCAAAGTGGACTATAACGACGTTCGTCCGCAATTTAAGGGCATTGAGACTGAACAGGACGATAAAAAACTCAGTGCTGCGGAGAACAAGCAAGCATTTTTACACCCGATGCGGATCCGTGAAATATCGCAGTATATTCTGAGTCATTTTAACCAGAAAACGCATCGCGCTTATTCTGGTGCGAAAGGATTCAATGCCATGTTTGCGGTAAGTAGTGTTGATGCTGCTAAAGCGTATTATGAAACCTTTAAAACATTGCAAGCTGAGGCTGAAAAGGGATCCACAAGTAAACCTCTTCGCATTGCGACTATCTTCTCATTTGCGGCTAATGAAGAGCAGGATGCTATTGGTGATATTTTAGATGAGAGTTTTGAAGTCAGTGCCATGAACAGCAGTGCGAAAGAGTTTTTGAGCGCCGCGATCACGGATTATAACGCCATGTTTAAATCTAACTATGGCGTGGACAGTCATGGCTTTCAGAACTACTACCGTGACCTTGCCCAGCGAGTGAAGAATTAAGAAATCGATCTGCTTATCGTGGTGGGTATGTTTTTAACGGGCTTTGATGCACCGACGCTCAATACCTTGTTTGTTGATAAGAATTTACGCTATCACGGTTTGATGCAGGCATTTTCTCGCACCAACCGTATTTATGATGCAACTAAAACCTTTGGCAATATTGTTACCTTCCGGGACTTAGAGCAGGCAACCATTGATGCCATCACTTTGTTTGGAGACAAAAATACCAAAAATGTTGTACTGGAGAAGAGCTATAAGGAATATATGGAAGGCTTTAACGATATTGTTACAGGTCAAGTGCGTCGAGGTTTTATCGATATCGTAAAAGAGTTGAAAGAACGCTTTCCAAACCCAGAACACATTGAAAAAGAACAAGATAAAAAAGAATTTGCCAAGCTTTTTGGTGAATACCTAAAAGCAGAAAATATTTTACAAAACTATGATGAATTTGCTGGTTTAAAAGCGTTGCAAAACTTGGATACCCGTGATGAACAAGCTGTCGAAGAGTTCAAGTCAAAGTACTATTTGGACGATGCGGATATTGAGGCAATGCAAACCATCGACATGCCTAGCGAGCGTGCGATACAAGATTATCGCTCAACCTACAACGATACCCGCGACTGGCTATGCCGTGATAAAGAAGGGCAGGACAAAGATAAGTCAACAGTAGACTGGAGCGATGTCGTCTTTGAAGTTGATTTGCTTAAATCTCAAGAAATCAATCTCGATTACATTCTTGAACTGATTTTTGATCATAATAAGAAGAACAAGAGTAAAGAAGGTTTGATTGAAGAAGTCCGCCGTATGATCCGCGGTAGCCTAGGCAATAGAGCGAAAGAGAGCTTAGTGGTTGATTTTATTCATCAGACAAATCTAGATGAGTTCAATGACAAAGCCAGCATCATCGACGCCTTCTTTAAGTTCGCTCAGGCGGAGCAGAAGC
>NZ_JAMPMC010000076.1:0-3626 GCF_028477945.1 Providencia sp. PROV261
GCGGTCTTCACTGCGTGATCGAGTTGATCGACACCCGCCGTGACACGCTCCATGAAGTGCCTGCCTGCGTCTGTTAGCCGAACGCCCCGCGCATGGCGCTCAAATAGCAGGACACCAAGGTTATCCTCCAGCGCTTTCACACGCGCGCTGACGCTCGACTGGCTGATACCAAGTGCCTTGGCCGCATGCCGAAAATTCAGATGCTCGGCGACGGCGATGAACTGAACAAGGGAAATGAGCGGTATCCTGCCAGACAGGATACCGACATTCACGAGGTTTCGATGGTTAGTGCGCCGCATCGGAGCGGGCCTGCTACCAGTCGTCGGTTAGACGACTGGCGACTTCTCGGTGGCAGCCCCACGGAGCCGAAGGAGCACCAGCCCCAACGAAACCAGTACCGCCATCGCCGTGGCGTAACAGATCACGGGCCACGCTGTGTCACCGTTTAAAAGTGCCACCGCCAATGTCCCGACAATGCTGACTATCAGGCTTTGAACGCAGAAGTAGAACGCGACCGCTGATCCCGCGATGTCGTCGAACTCTGCCAAAGCGCCGTTCGCGGTAACGGACACCGTGAAGACAATACCGACCGCGACAACCCACATCGGTAGGATGAAGGTGAGGAATGACGGCGAGCCGTAAAGTTCGCCGATCCCCAACAGGACCGCTCCGCAAACAAGCAACGCCATCCCACGCGCCACGCATCCTGCGATGCCCCATCTGGCGACAAAGGACTTCGCGAAACGGGTTGTCACGATCATTACAAGCGCGACAGTGGCGAAGGCAAAGCTGAATCCGATCTCGGAATATTCCGCTTGGCCTATGAGCACACGGGGAGCCGTCGAGAAGAAGACGAAGTAGGTGCCCATACCGGCGCTAAAGCCGACAGTGTAAACCCAAAAAGCCGGACTCGCGAAGATCGGCAAGACAGATCGGCGCGTCTTGACTTGATCCAGAGGGCGGGTTTCGTGCCACCTGAAACCCGCATTTAGGAGTGCGAGCATCGCCAGTATAGCCAAAGTAATGAATATCGCCTGCCATCCCAAGAACTCGCCGATCAATACTCCGGCGATAGGGCCGAGCGCAGGCACGAACGCCAGCATCGAACTGAAAAGGCCGTAGATGACGACACCCTCAGGACGGTTGGCATAAACGTCGCGAACCGTCGCGAACGTCGCCACCAGCATGGCCGACGCGCCCACTGCTTGAAGTAGACGGAAAGCGACAAAGGCCGGTGCAGTTGAAGACCAAGCTGCTCCCAGAGACGCAATGACGAAAGCCGTTGCGCCCGCAAGTAGAATTGGCCGTCGCCCGATTCTGTCTGAGAGCGGACCAAAAATCACCTGGCCCACGCCGAGCATCACCATATAGAGGCTCAACGTGAGTTGGATCATAGCGGGCGTCGTGTTCAGGATGCCGGGCATCGCTGGAACGACAGGGAGATAAATATCCATCGCCAGTGAAGCGAGGATGTCGAAAGGAGCCATCAGCAGCAGTGCTGCCGGCAGCGTATAGGCCCACGCGGGGCGTGTGGTGGTCATGACGAATCAACCCTCGATTAAGATTAAGGAATACCGGGCGACGTCTGCTCGTCAGCAATCAGATGAGACTAGCCTTACAGAGCGCCGCAACAACAATACTGGTTGTTGCGGCTTACTTGTCTGCTGACTTGGAATTTCCCATCTGATTACTCCACGCTTACGAATATGAATTGCTACATTTTATCAGATTATCTTTTGCTTCGCAATGCGGCATGGGCGCACTCAGCGTTCCAGCCCCCTCTGCCGCCCTAACTGCCACGACACCGACCCGCCCTGCACGATGCCCATAACCTCGCGGCCGAGTTGGCGGTCGATGATCGGCCGCCACGGGACAAGGGTGAACTCATGGGATTTCTCGACCACGGCGAACTTGCCGCTCGATAGATGCACGGTTCCGGTAAACTTGCCGCTGACGCTCTCGCCGTCCGTGGCGGCGCGGAACGGCAGGCCCTTACTCAAAGCCATATCCGATCCGACGCCGGCTACCTCGCGCTCCCGCAGGATGGCGAGAAGGTTGCGCCGGTCCAGCCAGGTCGCGCCGTCCGATCCGATCTGTTTGTTCAGATCGACCGGGGAAAGGACGCGAACGCTGGCCTGACTGTCTCGGCCGGCGTCATGGGCGGCGGCACGGCTGACCAGATCATCGGGGATGCGCCATTGGTCGGCGTCGATCCGCTCGACGATACCGGCCCGGCGTAGCGCCTCCAGCCGGCGCACATGGGCATCGACATAGCCCTCATAGTCGCCGCCTGGAACGCGGCACGTATAGGAAGAATAAACGCCCTTTTCACCCAAGTCCAACAGCTTTGGACCGCAGTTGACTCTTTCGACACCCCTGCGATGCAACCCAATCCGGCTGACGGGGAGCCAGCAACGCTGAAAATTTACCCTCCTCTTTCCCACTAGCGGCTCCTTTTCCGACAACCAGCACGGCGGATCCCTGCCGCGGCGCTGTGAACGCAGCATTTTGATTGGTATCGTTGGCCTTCAGGCTCGTCAGTCAAACAGACCCAGGAGCAGCTCAGCCGGTGGCGCCCGGCTTTCGGGTAACGCCCTGGTCCCGCTGGTTTCGGCTTTGTGCTTCAGGTGATCAAGGATCTGCTTGATCACTATAGGGTCTTCAATGCAGGCGATGACTTTCATGGCGCCGCCGCAGCCGCTGCAGGTCTCGATGTCGATATTGAAAACACGCTTGAGCCGTTGCGCCCATGTCATCGACGCTCGCCGTTGTGCTGGTGTTGCCGGTTCATCAGCCACCCTGACCTTGTTGCCCCTGCCCCGTTTTGCCGGCGTGACCAACGCCCGGTGCCGACTGTTGGGTGCGAACACCCCGTGGAAGCGGGTTAGGTTGACTCTGGGCTTCGGTACCAGGGCGGCCAGCCTTGCAATGAAATCCAATGGTTCGAAAATGACGTGCGTGGTGCCGTCCCGGTACGGCGTCTTGAGCTGGTAGCGCACGTTGCCGCCTCGTGTTAACGACAGCCGCTTCTCGGATACCGCCGGGCGGCTGATGTACCGGCACAGCCGTTCGAGCTTCTTGCGTTCATCGGCCCTGGCCGCCACGCCGGCGTGCAGGCTGGACCCGGCTACCTTGCCAATCCCGTCACCGAACGGATCACCACTGGTCGGCAGAGTTTGCAAAGTGAACACCTTTCGCCCCGCCTGTGAACCGACAGCGATACGGTAAGTGATCGAGTGCCCCAGCAGGGGTGTCATCGGGTCGTCATCCACCGCATCCGAGGCCAGATAGCTGTTTTCGACATCCCGTTCCAGCAGGCCTTGCCGTTCCAGATAGCGACCCACCCGGTGGGCGATGGTGTGCGTCAGCTGGGTGAGCTCTGGGCTGGTCGGCGCCTTGACCCAGCGGAAACGCGCTGAGCCGTGGGATTGCTCGACATACACACCGTCGAGAAACAGCATGTGGAAGTGAACATTCAGATTGAGCGCCGATCCAAAACGCTGGATCAGGGTGACCGCGCCCGTCTTGGCCACTTGGTGGGTATGGCCCGCTTTCTTGACCAGGTGCGTGGCAATGACGCGGTAAACGATGCCCAGCACCCACCCCATGATCTCGGGCCGGCTGGC
>NZ_JAMPMC010000077.1:0-3414 GCF_028477945.1 Providencia sp. PROV261
TACCACTGTACTTTGATTTCCAATTGCCGCCAGTGGCACACTGATACCACGTTGCCGATAAAGATCATCGACTTTCATTCCAGAATCAACGAGTTTTAAAATATTGACGATTCGCCTTTCAGTAAAACCGGCTTTTTTATAACGACCTCTGCAATTTTGGGCAGAAAATCTCATTATAGCTGTCTCATTTTAATGGGAGAGGATAAAGATTAATAGCCAAGCTTTACAAGATTCGATTAAAAATCTTAAGGCTCACTATATAATACCTAGAAAAGGAAATAGCAATTAAGGTAATATAGCTATTGATTGGTGTTTATATCAATGCCGTTATTTCGTTGAAAATACCTTTCTGAGTATTAAGAAACACTGAGCAGTTGCTATTTGGTATGGTAAATTATCAAAAAATGATGAAAGTGTCGTTGTTTTGACGTTTTCAATTATGTGGCTCACTATGTGGAGCAATATAAAATATATACAATAAAGGTCAACATGCCCGAGTGTTTTTATAATTTTTAATCTTCAAAATATAAATATTAACTAATATTTCAATCAGAATCGTTACTGGGTAGTATGATTACTTATGGATGGTGCTGTTGCCTATGAAAAATGTCTGCTTTTTTGATTTGCCGTTTGTGCGCCACGATAAGCACGCCGAACCAGAAACGAATTACCGCCGGATCCTAGCCGGAGATAAGGTATTCTGGATGTATGCTAAGCAATTTGAAGATATCTCTGTTGCGGAAAAATTAACAGAGGGCGAGCGTGTGTATATCGGTGCACATCCGCTGGCTGATGGGACATTCTGGTTGCACTGGTTAGTCGCTCCAGACCACGGAACACTGCAACCCGTGACTAAAGGTACCGATAAAGCCCGTAATGCCCTGAAAACACTGATAGGAACGCTACTGATGGGGGCGTTTGGCTATGTTTTTTTTAATTTATCATTTGGTATTATCATATTTCTGCTCATGTTGATCGCATTTATTATCGGTGCTTGGTTTTTTTGCTCCGGTGTTCAAGGATTGCTGGTCAGTAGTAGTAAACGAACACACCGTTTGCAAGAGGGACTTCGGCGTGTACAGGCTGGAGATTTATCACTCTTTCACACTCAAAACGATCTGCAGACAACAATAGCCGCACAGCAAAAAAATATACAGGCAGTGGTAAAAACAGCAAAACCCCAGACGCCGGATAATATGATCCATGCAGATCAGGTCATTCTGAGCACATTACAAGGGGAAATTCGTTCACTCAGTGTGACCACAGGATTTACTGGTACAGGTAAATCGCGGCGCGATTATAGAGATTATCAGTTTCTCTGTGAGGGCGTGCTATTCACTTTCCGCTGTTATTACAATACATTCAGTGAAGATGTAAATCCGATATTTTACCGACATCCGGATTTTTTTCTGACCGAAGGTGACCCCATGACGCTTATCCTTAACGGTGAGAACGGTCAGATCGTCGGCCTGTGTAACGAACGGGACGGACAGGCATATCTCAAATACAGCGGCATAATGATGCCCAACCGTCAAATGAAACGGGCGTACAAAGCCATTGGTCTCATCTGTCTGGTGTTACCGTTGTTGATGCTGTTTTTTTCGTTCCATGACTGGTGGCAAGCGGGTGTGATGCCTGACAAATGGGACTGGTTGAAAGCCGGGGATATGTTTCTTGATTGCAGTTTTCTCAGTATGTCGATATTTTTCCTGATTATGCTGTTAACTGAGCTGTCCAACGGCTTTATCGAAAAATACACGGTCACCTCCGCACGGATAGAGAAAGTGCGACAGTATCTGGTGTCATTCCGAAGTAGCTTGAATAAGGCTCCGTATATTCAGGAGGTGACCTGATGTTTACTGATCGTCGCATCCGAGTTGCTTTATTGGCCGTCGGGCTGATTATTTGCATAACTTTTATGTACATACGTGATTTCGCTGGATTTGCCGGAGAATGGGAACGTACTCGTCCTTATCAGCCGGAAAAAAACGCGATTATCATGAAATCTTTGCTTATCAGTAGCGTTGAACAGGGTGTTTTGATCACTGGCCTAAGCGATGCGATTGATATTAAAGTGAATCATATTGAGCGCAGTAATTTCCTGTATCATTACAACAAAGTGCTTCGTGATGATCCCGTTAATGACAACGCTGTGCCGCTGCTTAATCTGCAAATTAATCCGGACAAAGCGGTGATCAACAAGCACATTGCAAAACAGATTGGCAAAGGGAGTGGCCGAGAAATTGAATCCTACAGGCCACGGTTGCCGCTAACTCAGATTATGACGGAGCAGGAGGGGGAGCTGCGCGTCCGGGCCCGTTTTATCGGCAACGTACTGAGTCAGCAGTGTGATAATCAAGGGCGCTGCCTGATCGTATTTAAGAATGATATCACCCCAGGAAGACCAGCATTTTATTCAAATGACGGTGGTCTGCATTGGCAGTGGCTACAACAATGGGCATCGCCAGAAACGCGGGCGGAAGAGAATGTCCTAGCGATTACTGGGGCGGGTCATTTCGTGATGGCGCAGAATGAGCGATTGTATCAGACAATGGATTTTGGACAGACTTGGAAAAAACTCGCCGACCTGAACCCCTCTGGGCGGGGACGTGCCGATCTCGGTAGTTATCAGCATTACAATATACAGGATCCCAGCTGGCTCGCCACCTCACAACGGGCAATCTTCTGGAAGCAGGAAAGCGACACCAGCTCACTGACTTGTATTAACTTCCAGACGGGACGCCAGGAAGCGTATCTGTCGCTGCCGGGGCGAGTTAGTAAACCGACCGTGACACCGGAAGGAGAGGTTTATTTTGTTCTCAAAACCGAGCCACGTATGCGGTACAGCATCAACCGGCTGGATTGCAGCAACGGCAATTACACGCCAGTACTGGAAACCGGTACAGACTCGATTTCTGATCTGTATGCAGGGAAAGATAATAGTCTGATATTCACTTTTCGGTTTAACGACCCTGAGCATATCCGGGTATCACACAACGGCGGAAAAAACTGGAAGCGGATGCAGAAATTCCCGAGAAGCTATCAGGAAAATGTATTATTTGATGGTGTCCGTAATCGTCTATTCTATTTTCCGGTAGAATCCTACTATGCACCGGACCTCGGTAATCGCGATGGATTGGTGTATGAAATATCGCCGATCTGATAATGTGGAAAGCAACAATATAATGAGATGTTAAATAGAGATTGTAAGTAATAAAAACAAATATTAATTCTAATTTGTTTTTTTAATTGAGGAATAATATATTGTGATTTACCTGTTTTGGTTTAAGAGGTTAATATTAATAAAACAGGTAATTTCACTAAATAAATTACACGTTAACTCTATTTTACTGGAAAATTAAAAGCTGTTAAACCTGCATCTTCTATTAACTTGATGGGTGACATGCCCACGGA
>NZ_JAMPMC010000078.1:0-3271 GCF_028477945.1 Providencia sp. PROV261
AAAAGGAAGTCTGGAGCGATCTGGTCAGGGCAGTGGGAAACTGGCGCGAAGAGACCATGACCTACTTCGAGACGGACATGCCCGTCACCAACGCTTACACGGAGTCCATCAACCGACTGGCCAAGGACAAGAACCGTGAAGGGCGCGGTTACTCCTTCGAGGTGATGCGGGCACGAATGCTCTACACCACGAAGCACAAGAAGAAGGCACCGACTGCGAAGGTCTCTCCTTTCTACAAGAAAACCATCGGTTACGGACTGCCGGACTTCGCAGAGGAACTCAACTACGGAGTGGATCTATCAACCATCTGAGGGTGGTATCAGATTGATGGGGTGAAGGTGCCCCATCAACCATTAAATCCGTATACCCAAAATAATAAAAGCAGACTTGACCTGATAGTTTGGCTGTGAGCAATTATGTGCTTAGTGCATCTAACGCCGGAGTTAAGCCGCCGCGCGTAGCGCGGTCGGCTTGAACGAATTGTTAGACATCATTTACCAACTGACTTGATGATCTCGCCTTTCACAAAGCGAATAAATTCTTCCAAGTGATCTGCGCGTGAGGCCAAGTGATCTTCTTTTTGTCCCAGATAAGCTTGCTTAGCTTCAAGTAAGACGGGCTGATACTGGGCAGGTAGGCGTTTTATTGCCCAGTCGGCAGCGACATCCTTCGGCGCGATTTTGCCGGTTATTGCGCTGTACCAAATGCGGGACAACGTAAGCACTACATTTCGCTCATCGCCGGCCCAGTCGGGCTGCGAGTTCCATAGCTTCAAGGTTTCCCTCAGCGCCTCGAATAGATCCTGTTCAGGAACCGGGTCAAAGAATTCCTCCGCTGCCGGACCTACCAAGGCAACGCTATGTTCTCTTGCTTTTGTAAGCAGGATAGCTAGATCAATGTCGATCATGGCTGGCTCGAAGATACCCGCAAGAATGTCATTGCGCTGCCATTCTCCAAATTGCAGCTCGCGCTTAGCCGGATAACGCCACGGGATGATGTCGTCATGCACGACAAGGGTGACTTCTATAGCGCGGAGCGTCTCGCTCTCGCCAGGGAAAGCCGAAGCCTCCATAAGGTCATTGAGCAATGCTCGCCGCGTCGTTTCATCAAGCTTTACGGCCACAGTAACCAACAAATCAATATCGCTGTATGGCTTCAGGCCGCCATCCACTGCGGAGCCGTACAAATGCACGGCCAGCAACGTTGATTCCAGATGGCGCTCAATGACGCTTAGCACCTCTGATAGTTGGTTCGAAATTTCGATGGTCACCGCTACCCTCATGATGTCTAACGCGCTGATCACCGGCGGTTGAAAACCGTCCGGTGGATTCGCAGGTTATGCTCCCTCATTTTCATTTCCGGTTTCCTATAGGGCAACTAGGCTGTCCTTGCCGGCGCTTGGAACACAGACGATGGCATCAAATGCCTCGCTCAATTTCGTTTTTACAGAGGCGCTTTGAGACCGCATTCGCTTTGCTTCCATGGGGGCATCTGTCAATGTCAGACATGAATTCTCCGTACCACAGGCGTCGATGACATACTGTTCCATACTATCCTCACGGATTGCATCGGCAGGCGTGGTCACAACAGAGAATCCAAGAGGACTGTCGGGCGATGGGAAATGCATTTCCGGCACGGTGGGTCCAAGATGGGTGAATGCAATCGCACGGTAATTCACCCTCTCTGCGAGGTGCTGCCCCATGGGAACAGCCGTAAGCTCGCCTGAAAAGGAGACTGGGGTTTTTTGTAAATGATTGTTGTGCGCCAGCAGAATTATCTTCACATCCGGATTCGCTCGAACCATTCCATCTACTACGCCCGCCATATACGAGTCACGTACGGAAGTATCTCCCTCAAGAGAGGTACCATCGAAGAAAGTTTTCATTATACGCAAGGTTTCCAACGTATACTCTATCGATTCTATTCGATCAGAGGCTTTTCGGAACAAATCGCTGTTGACGTGTTTTTTCAGTACAGGGGCAAGCGACGCCAAGCGGAGCTTCAATCTGGTTACCCCTGAGATAGCTTTCTCCTGCCGAGCCGTTTCTAGCTCCCCCCATTTTGCCGATGAAATAACCGCCGACTGGCCATCAATGGACGCCAACAAGTGAGTCAGCATATCAACGTGCGGTTTCATGAGGTGATCGATGAGCTGGATAATTTCGGCCAATTGCGCTAGGTCGTCCCTTGGGTTCAGGGTGTTGGGTAAGTCGATTCCGACTAACTGCAGTTTTCTTCCTGATTCGCGGAGATATGATTTCAGCCAGATCAGCACTGAGCCATACACAGAAAAGGTCAGGGTATCCGAAAATCGCTCAAGTTCATGAGCACCGGCTGTTGAGTTGAGCCATTCAGATAACCGGGATGCCTGAATCGCCCCACATTCCAAACCAATCGCATTAAAATCATGCCTTTCGACCAAATAGCGGATAAGACTTGCTCTAGCCAGTGAAAACTCCGCGACAAAATGAGCGCCCTCGCCAATGCCGACAATTCGGGCGCCCTCAATTACGGAAGTAAGAATCTCAAACTCATTGAAGTCCAGATTTTGAGGCTGTAAAAGTGTTCTGGTCGTTCTCCACGTCATTATTTTACCTTTGCGTTTATTACTTTAATCGCCATACGTTCGCTTCGCCAACAACCCGGGTCACAGCATAACGCCGAGTTCAGCGGCAGTTTTTAAGTTGTGGTTTTATGGAATATTTTTGCGCAGCAAAACCATAAAACCACAACTTAAAAACTGTCCAAGGAGCGGAGCGACTGGTGCTGCAACGACTTGTTAGCCTTTTTTCCAAATTTGATATGTATAATTTATATTAGACACAAAAAACTGTTCAAAAACCAAGTTGAAACCTTCAGGTAATATAGGGAATTTAATATCACCTTCAACCTCAACATGAATAGTAGATAGATGAATTATATCTGCTTTTTCAATAAGGCTTTCATAGATTTGCCCCCCACCCGAAATATATACATGATCTGTAATTTTAGATAGTTCTTGCAAAGCATTTTCTATTGAAGGAAAAACCAAGACGTTTTCATTTGACCCTGAAATTCCATTCTTTGACACTACTGCATATTTGCGATTTGGAAGAACTCCCATAGAGTCAAATGTTTTCCTTCCAACAAGAAGCCACTGATTGTATGTGAGCGCCTTAAAGATTAGCTGCTCACCTTTTGCTGACCACGGAATATCAGGACCACTACCGATTACGCCATTTTCTGACACTGCAGAAATCAATGAAATTTTCAATTTAACTCCCGATATGGC
>NZ_JAMPMC010000079.1:0-2373 GCF_028477945.1 Providencia sp. PROV261
TTCGGCGCATACTGGTACAGATTTAACCCACCCGCTAACCCGATGGGGTCTTGTCCACTTCCCCTAAAATAAGACAGCTATAATTAGATTTTCTGCCCTAAAATTTGCAGAGGTCATGATGAAAAAAGCCCGTTTTACTGAGACTCAAATCGTTAATGTTTTAAAACTCGCTGATTCAGGGATGAAAGTGGACGATATTTGCCGTCAAAATGGGGTCAGTCATGCTACTTATTATAATTAGAAATCAAAGTATGGTGGCATGGAGCCATTGATGTTAAACGATTAAAAGAGCTGGAAGATGAAAACGCGAAACTGAAAAAGCTCTTTGCGGAAGTCAGCCTTGAAAATCATGCGATGAAGGCGCTTTTCGCAAAAAAGGGCTGGTAGTGGCTGAAAAGAAACCCTGTACTCTATCATTAAAAGAGGCAGGCTTATCAGTCATTAAGGCTCGTGAGCTGACGTCATTGTCACGAGCCACGTTTTACCGTCAGCGAATAGACTGGCATAAAAAAGACCGTGTGGTGATCGATGCCATACAATCCGTTTTAGCTAAATCGCCACAATCAGGGTTTTGGAAATGCTATTTTCGACTGAGATTTCAAGGCTATCCTTTTAATCATAAACGAGTTTATCGTGTTTATTGTCGATTAGGATTAAACCTGAAACGACGGGTTAAAAAAGTGCTTCCAAAACGTGAAAAAAGGCCATTAGTGATTGAAAAAGTCCCAAATATTCAATGGGCATAGGATTTTATACACGACAGTTATATTGCGGTAAGCGGTTCAGAGCCCTCAATATTATTGATGAAGGAACACGTGAATGTTTAGCGATTGAGGTTGATACATCATTACTAGCGGAGCGCGTTATCAGAGTACTTGAGCGTTTAAAAACCGAAAGAGGATTGCCGAAACAAATTCGAGTCGATAATGGTCCTGAATTAATTTCGGTTAATCTATTGAATTATAGTGAAAATAACCAAGTTTTACTGTGCCATATTCAACTAGTAAAACCGCAACAAAATGGCTCTATCGAACGTTTTAATGGCTCGTTCCGCAGTGAATTTCTAAATGCGTATTTATTTGAATCTTTAAGCCAAGTTCGAGAATTAGCGTTGTTTTGGCAGCAAAATTATAACCGAAATCGAACTCATGAAAGTCTAAATCACCTCCCTCCGGAGGCCTATCGTAAACAGTTAGAAAACGCTAAGTTAGTGTGTCTCAATTAATGGGAAGTGGACAATTAGCGAGTAAACGGTCAATACATTTAATTTTATGTTTGACGTGAGCATCTCCGGATAAAAAACACCCAACGCTGGTTAAGGTAAGAGAAGCGCCATTAATCAAGGCGATAGTGGCATCGGTTAATGCATTCTGGCGATAAAGCATCTTTAAAAAGTTATGACATACTTCACGTACAGACATAGCAGTGACCTTATTGACTAGGTGGAACAATCAGTAGATCACACAACGCTATATCTGTCTATTTTATGAGGTTCCCTCAGAACTATGCGGGTTGTTCTGATTTTAATCAGGAATTTTGCTATATATTGTTCGTAATTCATTAGCAAATTTCTTGTAATTAGCTATTTTTCTTTTCTGCAAATATCCTTCTAAATCATTTTGTCTATTTTTCAATATATAATAATCAACAAGGTAACCAATCAGAAAGTTACTATAAAACGGAACGACTTCTATAGTTACATTATCTTCATCTTCATCTTTTTCATCATCGGTTATTTCTGAAAAGTAGAGCTCAATGAATTTCATTATCTTATATTTATCAGCACATACTTGCTCTAACTCATTAATAGTAATATTTGCCTTATTAACGTTATTAGCATAGATATTGAAAAGTTGACTAGATGGCTCATTCTTATTCAAAACAATATTTAGTCCTGCAATAACAAAATTCATTAAATTAATATAGCTATCTGTTTTTACAAAACTTCTCAAATCATTAGTTGTTACCACGAATTAATCCCCTTTATTATTCTTAATAAATCATAGCCAGTATGTCTATATGGATCCATTGACTCATGCCCCCAAGGTGTTGTTTTCTCAAGATTCCATCGTTCATTAGCTTTTGGTGTCCCACTTCTTTGCGGCAAATTTCTATGGTGTATTTCCATGCTGACGTCTTTAATTTCAACTTTCTGTTTTTTGTGGTTAAAGACTTCAATTTTCATTTTAGGAGCAAGACCATCATTCATTCTTGCAAGATTTTTTGGAGAGTATTTATGAGGGTTAATCTTAGCCTCATTTTTCCAGAAATCTTTTCTAGCAGTAGACCAACATTTCAGACCTAAAGGATACACCCATGTCAGCGGATTTGGCGCATACTGGTACAGATTTAACCGGCCCATCAGCCCTATCG
>NZ_JAMPMC010000080.1:0-3004 GCF_028477945.1 Providencia sp. PROV261
AGGGTAAGCGGATTAAATGGTTGATCTTACCTTTGCATGAGAGTGAGACAGACCGGCATCTCATCGGATTATCTGGTTGATGCTTCACCTACTGCTGGTGCATGTTTCCTTCGCTAATTCCAGCAAGAACCCCACACGCCTCAACTTCCCGGTCATCGTTGCAACTCGCTCTCAGTGAAACGAGTTGTTTCTCAAGCGCTTGCAGAGCGGTTATCTGCGACCGCACATGAGAGATGTGATCATCGAGCAAGGCGTTGACGGCGGTACAAGGCTGATGAGGGTCGTCCTGATAGCTCTGTAGTTCGTGAATCTCAGCCAGTGACAGGCCCAGGATTCTGCAGCGACGGATGAAGGCCAGCCCCTCACCATGCTTCTCGGTATAGACACGGTAACCGTTGTCCTGCCGATCAGGCGGCGGCAACAAGCCCTGCTGTTCATAGAAGCGGATCGTCTGTGTTTCGACCCCTACCAACTGCGCCAACTGACCAATGCGCATCAGCCTCCTCCCCAACGGATTCTTTACTCTATTGACCTTATAGTAGCTTTATAGTTTTAAATGGTACCACAACATTGTTCAAGTGGAGTCGTATCATGAGCAAATCCTGTGGTGGCGCCTGTGGCGGTGATGCAACGTCCGCAGCGGATACCGATATACAGGCCTCCTCCGAGGCGCCAGGGAGATGGGTCAGTGTTTATGCCGTGCCGAAGATGGACTGTCCATCAGAAGAACGAATGATTCGCCTAGCCCTGAACGGCTTTGAGGAGATTCGGGCGCTGTCCTTCGACTTGTCGAACCGCCGGCTGAAGGTCGTGCATGACGGCGAGGTCGA
This sequence comes from Providencia sp. PROV261, assembly GCF_028477945.1. Taxonomy (NCBI): domain Bacteria; kingdom Pseudomonadati; phylum Pseudomonadota; class Gammaproteobacteria; order Enterobacterales; family Morganellaceae; genus Providencia; species Providencia sp. PROV261. Next base: position 831 of record NZ_JAMPMC010000080.1, read on the forward strand.
GCCCGTCACCTCGAAACTGAAGACCTTGGGGCTAGGCGCCTCGCTTCAGGAAACCGTCGCTGCAAATCCGGAGACCATCAAGGCCGCCGAGTTTTCGGCAGCTTCTGCTAAGCAAGAATCCGGGACCCTGCGCTGGTTGCTCGGCATCAATGCACTTCTGTTCGTGGTGGAAATGACTGCCGGTCTGATGGCTCAGTCAACTGGCCTCATTGCAGAGTCTCTGGACAATTTTGCTGATGCGGCAGTGTACGGACTCGCTCTTTATGCGGTTGGGCATAGCGTGAAAAGGCAGGTCCGTGTTGCGCACGTTGCTGGTGTGGTCCAACTGGTTTTGGCTGTTGGCGTACTCGTAGAGGTCGTGAGGCGCTTTGTATTCGGTAGTGAGCCTGAATCGCTGGTGATGATGGCTATCGCATTCGTCGCATTGATTGCCAATACCAGTTGTCTGCTGCTCATATCCAAACATCGGGAAGGCGGGGCGCACATGAAGGCAAGCTGGATATTCTCGGCCAACGACGTGGTGATCAACCTGGGGGTCATCACCGCCGGCGCCCTGGTCGCGTGGACCGGGTCCAATTATCCGGATCTGATTATCGGCACCATCGCGGGGGGCATTGTACTTAACGGTGCCAGACGCATTTTGGCGTTGAAGGGTTAAATAATGCTCATTATTGGCAAAAAGCTCTCGCCGTATGCCCTATTGTCCATATCGGGCCTGCTGGCAGCGTCTGATCAGGCTGTAAAGTGGCTGGTGCAGCAATCAATGGCCTATGGCGAGTATGTTTCGGTGACCCCGTTCTTTAACTGGGTGCACCTATGGAACACCGGTGCCGCATTCAGTCTTTTTGCGAATGGTGGAGGCTGGCAGCGCTACTTTTTTATCGGAATCGCGGTAGTGGTCTCGATTTTTCTGATCAAGCTGATCCTTGAAAATCGTCATAAAGGAGAAGCCATCGCTTACAGTCTTATCCTCGGTGGCGCCATGGGCAACCTGATTGACCGGGTCTTTCGCGGCTATGTTGTGGATTCCTTTGATTTCTATTGGCGAGACTGGCATTGGCCGGCCTTCAACCTGGCTGATATTGCAATTGTCCTCGGTGCCTTACTTTTCGTTTCCAGCAGCTTGTTGGGTAAAAAAGCAAACACCAATGCCGAGTCGGATGGATCTGACTGACACCTACGCCTATACAACACCATGACCGAACTTCCCGACAACATCCTTCACCTGCCGCAATACCAAGTACTGGGCTGCAAATCAACCGACGACGAAATGCACTTCCAGGTGGACGTGCCCGATCCCATCGCCTGCGAGGAATGCGGCGTGCAGGGTGAGTTCGTACGGTTCGGCAAGCGTGACGTTCCCTATCGTGATCTGCCCATCCACAGCAAGCGGGTCACTCTCTGGGTGGTCCGCCGCCGATACACCTGCCGGGCCTGCAAGACAACATTCAGGCCCTAGCTACCGGAGATGGTGGACGGATTCCGTATGACACTGCGGCTGCATGAGTACGTGGAGAAGGAATCCTTCAACCACCCCTACACCTTTGTGGCGGCACAGACCGGCCTGGACGAGAAGACGGTGCGCGACATCTTCAACGCCCGCGCCGAGTTCCTGGGGCGCTGGCACCGCTTCGAGACGCCCCGCATCCTGGGCATTGACGAGCTATACCTGAACAAGCGCTACCGCTGCATTCTGACCAACATTGAGGAGCGAACCCTGCTCGACCTGCTGGCCACCCGCCGCCAGGACGTGGTGACCAACTACCTGATGAAGCTGAAAGACCGGCAGAAGGTCGAGATCGTCAGCATGGACATGTGGAACCCCTACCGGGCAGCGGTCAAGGCTGTGCTGCCCCAGGCCCGTATCGTGGTCGATAAGTTCCATGTGGTGCGCATGGCCAACGATGCCCTAGAGAGAGTGCGCAAGGGCCTCAGAAAGGAGCTGAAACCGTCCCAGAGCCGGACTCTCAAGGGAGACCGGAAAATCCTGCTGAAACGCGCTCACGAAGTCTCAGACCGGGAGCGCCTCATCATGGAGACCTGGACAGGCGCGTTCCCGCAACTGCTGGCCGCCTACGAGCACAAGGAGCGCTTCTACGGCATCTGGGACGCCACCACACGGCTCCAGGCAGAAGCCGCCCTGGACGAGTGGATAGCCACCATCCCGAAGGGCC
>NZ_JAMPMC010000081.1:0-2952 GCF_028477945.1 Providencia sp. PROV261
TCTCCAAACATATCAAGCGTGTCTGTATCCCACTCTATTGTAAACAAGACATTTTTATCTTTTATATTCAATGGCTTATTTTCCTGCTAATTGGTAATACCATGAAAAATACCATGCTCAGAAAAGGCTTAACAATATTTTGAAAAATTGCCTACTGAGCGCTGCCGCACAGCTCCATAGGCCGCTTTCCTGGCTTTGCTTCCAGATGTATGCTATTCTGCTCCTGCAGCTAATGGATCACCGCAAACAGGTTACTCGCCTGGGGATTCCCTTTCGACCCGAGCATCCGTATGAGACTCATGCTCGATTATTATTATTATAGAAGCCCCCATGAATAAATCGCTCATCATTTTCGGCATCGTCAACATAACCTCGGACAGTTTCTCCGATGGAGGCCGGTATCTGGCGCCAGACGCAGCCATTGCGCAGGCGCGTAAGCTGATGGCCGAGGGGGCAGATGTGATCGACCTCGGTCCGGCATCCAGCAATCCCGACGCCGCGCCTGTTTCGTCCGACACAGAAATCGCGCGTATCGCGCCGGTGCTGGACGCGCTCAAGGCAGATGGCATTCCCGTCTCGCTCGACAGTTATCAACCCGCGACGCAAGCCTATGCCTTGTCGCGTGGTGTGGCCTATCTCAATGATATTCGCGGTTTTCCAGACGCTGCGTTCTATCCGCAATTGGCGAAATCATCTGCCAAACTCGTCGTTATGCATTCGGTGCAAGACGGGCAGGCAGATCGGCGCGAGGCACCCGCTGGCGACATCATGGATCACATTGCGGCGTTCTTTGACGCGCGCATCGCGGCGCTGACGGGTGCCGGTATCAAACGCAACCGCCTTGTCCTTGATCCCGGCATGGGGTTTTTTCTGGGGGCTGCTCCCGAAACCTCGCTCTCGGTGCTGGCGCGGTTCGATGAATTGCGGCTGCGCTTCGATTTGCCGGTGCTTCTGTCTGTTTCGCGCAAATCCTTTCTGCGCGCGCTCACAGGCCGTGGTCCGGGGGATGTCGGGGCCGCGACACTCGCTGCAGAGCTTGCCGCCGCCGCAGGTGGAGCTGACTTCATCCGCACACACGAGCCGCGCCCCTTGCGCGACGGGCTGGCGGTATTGGCGGCGCTGAAAGAAACCGCAAGAATTCGTTAACTGCACATTCGGGATATTTCTCTATATTCGCGCTTCATCAGAAAACTGAAGGAACCTCCATTGAATCGAACTAATATTTTTTTTGGTGAATCGCATTCTGACTGGTTGCCTGTCAGAGGCGGAGAATCTGGTGATTTTGTTTTTCGACGTGGTGACGGGCATGCCTTCGCGAAAATCGCACCTGCTTCCCGCCGCGGTGAGCTCGCTGGAGAGCGTGACCGCCTCATTTGGCTCAAAGGTCGAGGTGTGGCTTGCCCCGAGGTCATCAACTGGCAGGAGGAACAGGAGGGTGCATGCTTGGTGATAACGGCAATTCCGGGAGTACCGGCGGCTGATCTGTCTGGAGCGGATTTGCTCAAAGCGTGGCCGTCAATGGGGCAGCAACTTGGCGCTGTTCACAGCCTATCGGTTGATCAATGTCCGTTTGAGCGCAGGCTGTCGCGAATGTTCGGACGCGCCGTTGATGTGGTGTCCCGCAATGCCGTCAATCCCGACTTCTTACCGGACGAGGACAAGAGTACGCCGCAGCTCGATCTTTTGGCTCGTGTCGAACGAGAGCTACCGGTGCGGCTCGACCAAGAGCGCACCGATATGGTTGTTTGCCATGGTGATCCCTGCATGCCGAACTTCATGGTGGACCCTAAAACTCTTCAATGCACGGGTCTGATCGACCTTGGGCGGCTCGGAACAGCAGATCGCTATGCCGATTTGGCACTCATGATTGCTAACGCCGAAGAGAACTGGGCAGCGCCAGATGAAGCAGAGCGCGCCTTCGCTGTCCTATTCAATGTATTGGGGATCGAAGCCCCCGACCGCGAACGCCTTGCCTTCTATCTGCGATTGGACCCTCTGACTTGGGGTTGATGTTCATGCCGCCTGTTTTTCCTGCTCATTGGCACGTTTCGCAACCTGTTCTCATTGCGGACACCTTTTCCAGCCTCGTTTGGAAAGTTTCATTGCCAGACGGGACTCCTGCAATCGTCAAGGGATTGAAACCTATAGAAGACATTGCTGATGAACTGCGCGGGGCCGACTATCTGGTATGGCGCAATGGGAGGGGAGCAGTCCGGTTGCTCGGTCGTGAGAACAATCTGATGTTGCTCGAATATGCCGGGGAGCGAATGCTCTCTCACATCGTTGCCGAGCACGGCGACTACCAGGCGACCGAAATTGCAGCGGAACTAATGGCGAAGCTGTATGCCGCATCTGAGGAACCCCTGCCTTCTGCCCTTCTCCCGATCCGGGATCGCTTTGCAGCTTTGTTTCAGCGGGCGCGCGATGATCAAAACGCAGGTTGTCAAACTGACTACGTCCACGCGGCGATTATAGCCGATCAAATGATGAGCAATGCCTCGGAACTGCGTGGGCTACATGGCGATCTGCATCATGAAAACATCATGTTCTCCAGTCGCGGCTGGCTGGTGATAGATCCCGTCGGTCTGGTCGGTGAAGTGGGCTTTGGCGCCGCCAATATGTTCTACGATCCGGCTGACAGAGACGACCTTTGTCTCGATCCTAGACGCATTGCACAGATGGCGGACGCATTCTCTCGTGCGCTGGACGTCGATCCGCGTCGCCTGCTCGACCAGGCGTACGCTTATGGGTGCCTTTCCGCAGCTTGGAACGCGGATGGAGAAGAGGAGCAACGCGATCTAGCTATCGCGGCCGCGATCAAGCAGGTGCGACAGACGTCATACTAGATATCAAGCGACTTCTCCTATCCCCTGGGAACACATCAATCTCACCGGAGAATATCGCTGGCCAAAGCCTTAGCGTAGGATTCCGCCCCTTCCCGCAAACGACCCC
>NZ_JAMPMC010000082.1:0-2888 GCF_028477945.1 Providencia sp. PROV261
AAATAAGGTGCTAATTCTGCTGAATCAGAAAATAAATAACCACTTACTGCCGTTTCGGGGAATACTGCATAATCAACGCCTTGTGCCGCCACTTTTTCCGCTGCTTCCGCGAGACGGCGAATATTCCCCTCTAAGTCGCCCCAAGCGGGAACAAAATCAACAGCAGCAACTTTACTGCTTTTCTTCACTGTTAAATGGTTCATGCTATTCGTCCTTATTTAATAACCACCGTTATTGTCAGAAGTCATATAAAGCAGCCCAACTATTGGCTAAACCAACAAATAACGAATATTCAAAAAATGGATGAGTGAAGCCGACTCATCAATAATGATGAGGTAACAAACTTCTTAATTGATTTATTACGTTTATTTAATTAATGCGTAGCACTCTTATTTCGATATCATTAATCTCTATTATTTAGCCGTAGCCCAATTAATTTATTTAAATAATAAAATTAATTGGGCTGGATAATTTAAATAACTTTTTTCGTTTTCATTTCAGCTATTTGTTGTTCGCTATAGCCTAACTCTTTTAAAATTTCGCTATTATGTTCACCTAAAAGTGGTGCACTTTTTATTTCAGGCGTAAAAGCTGAAAATTTCATTGGGCAACCCACCGTCAAATAATGGCCTCTCAATGGTTGTTCTACTTCAACAATAGAGCCACTGTCACGCAAAGATGGGTCATACATAATCTCTTTCATACTCAAAACCGCCGAGCAAGGTACGCCGAACTGGTCAAAGTAATCTGTTAGCTCATGTTTATCTTTGTCTTTAGCAATCTCTTCAATAGCATCCCAAACATCTTGGATATGGCTGACCCGTGCTTCTGTGGTTGCAAAGGCAGGATCGGTTTTCCACTCAGGTTTACCTAATGCATCACAGGTATTGGCCCAGTTGTGATCTTGATTGATAAAATAGATATAGGCATTCGGGTCATGATCACTCCCTTTACATCGCAACATCGTTCCCGGTTGCCCTCCACCGCTGGCATTACCGCCACGCGGTACTGCATCACCAAATGAACCATTTGGATATTGAGGATACTCTTCTAAAAAACCGAGTTTTTCGAGACGTTGCTGGTCACGCAATTTAACGCGGCATAGGTTAAGCACGGCATCTTGCATCGACATAGTGACACGTTGCCCTTTCCCCGTTTTCTCGCGTTGCAGTAATGCTGCTAATAAACCAATTAATAGGTGCATACCAGTATTGCTATCGCCTAGTGCCGCTGAACTCACAACCGGTGGGCCATCAGGAAAACCCGTTGTTGATGCGGCTCCCCCCGCGGCCTGCGCAACGTTTTCGTAGGCTTTCACATTCGCATAAGGGGAGTTTTCATTGAACCCTTTGATGGAGCCAAAAATCAGGCGTGGGTTTAGCTGTTGAATGACTTCCCAGGTAAACCCCATATGGTCAATCGCTCCCGGATGGAAATTTTCAACCAAAATATCTGCTTGGCGGATCAGCTTTTCCATCACCTCTTTGCCTTCAGGGGTTTTCGTGTTCAGCTCTAGCGAACGCTTATTACTATTGAGCATGGTAAAATACAATGCATCAACATCAGGAATATCTCTAAGCTGGTTACGGGTGACATCCCCAATCCCCGGTCGCTCAATTTTTATTACATCTGCCCCGAACCAAGCCAACATCTGAGTACATGATGGGCCAGACTGTACCCCTGTAAAATCAAGAACACGAATGCCTTCAAGTGGAAGTGGAAAAGCCATAATCACTCCTTATTGTATGATGGATACGAGGCATCTATTTGATGCCTCACCTTCATCTATTTATTATGCAACCAAACGCGCAACGTAGATCCACAACGGTGCTGCGATGATAAAACCAAGTACACTGACTGCGAGGGATGCTGTTCCCGTACGGGTATACAGGTTAAAACGGCTCGCGATAATAATTCCAGAGAAGGCAGGCGGTAATGCGCCGGCTAATACCATCATCTGTAGTTGCTCTGAGCTCATATTAAATGTCATACCAACTAGCAATAATAAGCCCGGCATCAATATTAATTTGAGTAAGGTGTTGTAGATAATTTCACCATCAAATTCGAATTTATTCGCGGCCAGTGTCAGGCCGGCTGCAAATACCGCGACACCGGAGTTAGCTTTGGCAATAAGGTCAAAGGTCGGGTCCCAAACATCAGGAATTTTAATCCCGATTAATACCAAAACTGTCGCCAATACTGGTGACCAGACAACAGGCTCTTTGAATGCCGAAATAAGAGCATCCATACCGCCGCCGCCTTTTTTACCATCAGCATTGGAAGGGTTAAGTAAGAATAAGCCAATTGGGATAGTAATCGCATTCACGATAATCGAAATAATCGCCACAACTAAACCGGTTGATACGGTTTGCCCATAGATAGGATCCAAAACCGCAAAACCAAGGAAGCCAATGGTAGGAGAGCCAGCAATCAATGCACACACCGCGGCTTCACCACGACTATGTTTAAAAATGTACTTACAACTAAAGAAAGAAAAGAAAAAACAGACCAATAGCACGACAAACGAAATAATTGTCAGCTTAGTATCTGCAAAAATCATTTCACGGTTTGCACGCACAATGGAGACAAATAACGCGGCAGGCAAAGCATAGTTTAAAACCAGTTTATTAAATGCTTTTGCTTGGTCATTGGTAAATACGTTGCGTTTACCGCTAGCGTATCCCAGAACCATAATGATAATTATGGGCAATAAATCGCTCATAAATATCTTAAACATAAAATCAGCCATATGATTTTCACCTATTTTGGGCAAAAGCGTTCCTATGCCACTTAAAAGAATAAGTGGCACAGAAACCATTTAAATATTTATTTCATTGAAATAACGCTAATTTTTCACAACAGATTTCGGATTTAAGTTACCAATATGA
>NZ_JAMPMC010000083.1:0-2876 GCF_028477945.1 Providencia sp. PROV261
CGCACCGTCTTTTGTTCCTGAAGAGACTAACCCTGAAAAGTTTTTCATCACATCAGGAATATGTTGTCCAAGATCAGCTAAATTAGTTGAAATGTTGTGAGTGATCGTTTGGAATTTAGTCATACTGAGCTCCTTTTTTTAGAGGGTCATAAATAAAACGATATGTAATTTTATATAATATATTAATATAAATTAAAAGCGACTACGATTGTATCTTTGAGCTATTTAACTTCATCAAGTAAAAAGAGAGGTTTCAAGTGAATGATAAAATAGGGCATATATTTTCTGTCAGCACCCAAAGTGCTTTATTGGGTTTAATATCTTCATCAATCCCATTCACAAAGTGGGTACGTGAGTGTTTCCCTTTTGGCGTTACGACTTGAACGCTTTTAATTGAATTCTCCTGTATACGTTTATTTTTGTTCAAAAATTATCCTCCTTATCTTCAAAAACGCCGGTATTCGTCTCCAACGTCAAGTTTGTTTCTCAAGGTTAAGTTGCTTTGATTTTCTTTGGGTACGTTGTATGTTGTTCTATATTCATCGATTAAACTGATTCAATGCATGATTAGGGCTCTCCATGTTTGATTTGCATTTTTTACGTGAGTTGTTAGGTGAGGGTGTTCAATTTTTACAGTTACTCTTAGAAACACTCTCAGTGATTTGTGTTGTGATTGGGCTAGGTAACACATTGATAGTGCTAGGGCGATTAAAAGGTGAAAGCGTTGCTCGTTACTGTTTTGGGCGTTGGCTTGCGATGGCATTAGAGTTTCAGCTCGCCGCCGATATCTTAGCCACAACCGTTGATCCTGATTTAGATAGCCTGATTAAGCTTGGGATCATTGCAGTGATACGTACTTTCTTAAATTATTTTTTAGCGAAAGAATTAGAGCATCAGACTAAATAAAATCTGCTTCGCTTTTTATTTTTATGTGAAGATAACCATCTTATTGTGATAACATTTTATTGAGCACCTTGAACCCCAATTCAGTTAAGATCCAACGGTTTGATATGTGCCATTGAATACTAATCAAAGTGGAAGTAGGCTTAATTTATCCATCCAATATAGGATAAACTCAAAGTGATCAGTACTTATTCAATTCAATGTCACACACATGACACACGCATAAGGGCCATCTCTGTCTTGGCGACGTTCAACATAAACAGCTAACACGCCACGACAATCTGGCACCTCCTTACCAATATAATGCTCGCTATTACCAACCCATTGATACTTTCCCCTACAATAACGAGCAAGGCGAGAGCCTAAATGTTGCTGATGGATCTTCATTGCTGCGGATTTACGGATGATATTCATGGTTCACCTCATACTAAGCCATGCTCAGCGAAAGAGAAGATTTGCTGACCACCGATGATCAGATGGTCAAGCACTCGTACTTCAATTAGCTGCAATGCTTTTATTAATTGTTGCGTGATAGATTTATCCGCTTGGCTTGGCGTGATATCGCCTGACGGATGATTGTGTGCAAAGATAACGGCAGCAGCATTAAAATGAAGTGCTCGTTTGACGACTTCACGAGGATAAACCTGTGTGCTGCTAATCGAGCCAGCAAACAGGGTTTCACTGCTTATCAACTGATTTTGTTGATTCAAGTAGAGCACAATAAACGCTTCACGCTCTAATGCTGACATTTTTAGCCGTAACCAATCCCTCACATTTTGCGTTGATGTAAAAGCAATACCCGGTTCACGCAGATACTTAACCAGTATGGTCAACGCACGTTTGATAGTACGTTGTTCATTAGGAAGCAGTGTTAAGGTATTCGTATAAGTATTGATACTCTCCATCGTTAATATCTCCATCATTACGAGGCTAGTTGAAGCATATTTTCAGCCATCACCCACAAGGCTCGGTTAAGCTTCACATCACCATCAATCCCATTCACTGAACGCGTGCGAGCGCGTTTACCTTTCGCATTTCTGCCTGATAATCCCCCTTTAATTAAATTTTCTTGCAAACGTTGGTACACCGTCCAAAGATCGTCCTTCTTATCTTCAACACGGCGTGGCTGTAATACTTGCGCTTCGGTCACAGGTTGATGTGCTTCACCATAACGATATGTGAGAGCAGATTGAGCAAAGATGTGTTGGGCTGGTGGCGGTAATAATAGGGACTGCATGGCATCACGTTGCTCATCCATGCGTTCAAATAGCCCTAACACTTCATAAGCCCCTTCAATCACTTTTTCCACCACATCACCTTTATGCGGTACACGCACCTCACCAAAGGTTTGTCCGCAAATTAAGCCATTCTGACAAACGAATCGGAACATCCCCGGTAACATCTGATAACTCGATGAGCCATCATGACTATTGAGCAAGATAATCTCAGGCACTTGCTGACTGGTGATTTGACCTTCACGACGTAGACGTAACATATGCTTGGTGTGCTCTCGGCGACTAGCATCACGTACACGGGTCTGGCAAGCAAAGAACGGATAGAAGCCTTCTTTTTGAAGACTATCCAATAAGGTAATCGTAGGGATGTAAGTATAACGTTCACTTCTGGATTCGTGTTTTTCTTCTGAAAACACACTGGGTACTGTGCGAAATAACTCTTCGGTAGTTAGCGGGCGGTCACGACGAATAGAGCAAGCATTGCCAAAACGGGAAGCTAAACGAGACATAGGGGTTCTCCTCAATAATTAAACTGATAAATCATTCGATAAATGGATTAAATGAAGATTGCTGGTGGGGGGAAAGATAAAACCGTGACAGATAAATCAGTCTATAAGGCGAAAGATTTGAGCTTGCTCCGGATGCTGTATAGCGTAATCACGCAACAGGTAAAAATATTCCACCAGCACAGGGCTTTCGGTTTTAAATGACCAGATGCTATACACCAGTAAACAGACT
>NZ_JAMPMC010000084.1:0-2817 GCF_028477945.1 Providencia sp. PROV261
ATGGGTGGATCCGTGGGGATGGGCGTGTTCTGGAAAAACTCCAGGTGGAAAAGGGTTAGGCGGAAATCAAAAAGTTGATCGGGCAGCGAGGGAACTTGATTACGCAGTGCAGAGAGCAAGTAAATATCTTGACCGCGGTGGTCATATGAATACTGCATGGGAAAGATATATCAAAATTGGGCAAATAATCAACATATACCTCAGTGGTTAAAAAAATGTTGCTAGAGGGAATGCTATTCAGCGAATAACGGACAAATTAACCGTTAACAATAGATATCTTGAAGGTATGATCAGAAATAAAACAGGTTCATGGTGGGGGAGCTTACGCCCAGATTATCATTTCGAACTACCAAACGGAAAAGTAGCTGTATTTGATATAACTACTTCGGGGCGAGCATCTAAAATTAGTAAATATAATATTGACGATGTTACGGATTGGTTGATTAATATTCTTTATCAATAGAGGATATTTGATATGAATAATAAATTAAAAAAAGAAATGGTAGAGAGATGGACTGATGAGCTGAACTTTAAGATAAACGCCATGTTTAAAAAGGAAGATTGGAGAGACAAAAATATTATTAATGCTCGTTGGAATATGGCTCCTTTTGGGTCCACCGATAATAATAAACTAGATTTTAGAGGATTTGTTTTTAGAGAGCCTATTCATTACCACCATATCTCAAATATTGATTTTTCTTATTCACGGGTAATAAGTGGTAATAAAGATAAGTACGGACCATCAAGAGGGGTAACTGGATTTATTAGTTCAATACTTGAAGATTGCAACTTTATTGGTTCACACATGCCTGCTAACTTGGCTGAAAAATTTACAAAATGTAATTTCAGTGGAGCAAAATTTGAGTCATCAAAATTAAATGCTGATTTTTTTTCCTGTCAGTTTATTAACTCCGACATGAAAGATGTTTTAGCCAATGGTAAAAAATTTATCAAATGTGATTTCACTAATGCTAGTTTAAAAAAATGTAATTTTTACAACTGCTATTTTGAAGACTGTATATTTGATAATGCAATTATGTCTTCCTCAAATATCTCAGGTAGTACATTTGTTAAGACTAAACCTTCTGAGCTTCAGATCATGAGCTGCTCTGTGTCTGATAATTTAAAATTTTTATAAAATATTCTAAACATCATAGATGTGTAGATTATTGTGTTTATCTACGTAAAAAAACTTATTTCCAGTAAGCAAAATTCATTGATTTTATAGATTTTCTAAAATACTCACGATGGGTTGAATGGCTTGTCAGAGGTTCTTACCAAGAATAAAGGTAATATCGTTTAGCAAGTCCAATCGTGTTTTTTGGGGAATTTACAGCGTCAGGCCCGCCCTACCGGTGAGTTTAACAGTGAACAAAACCTGCGTTTTCAAGGGCAATATTTCGACAAAGAAACCGGCCTGCACTATAATACTTTCAGGTACTACGCCCCGGATTTAGGTCGCTTTACCCAGCAAGACCCTATCGGGTTAGCGGGTGGGTTAAATCTGTACCAGTATGCGCCAAATCCACTGACATGGGTGGACCCGTGGGGATTATCCGCTTGTGCACCCACTCACCATTTGGCTACAAATAAACATTCGATTTGGTCTAAAGAATTTAGAAAGCTATTTAAGAAAAATGATTTGGGTAAGTTTAAAAATGGTAAATGGAGAAAAGATGTTCTCAATGATCCTTTAAACAAAATTGATGTTCCTGGACATAAAGGTCCTCACCCAGAGCATATGCATCAAGAGATCTTTGATCGTTTGTCGGCTGCGAGTGACATAGGTAAAGATGCATTTAGAAAAGAACTTGAACAACTGAGAGTTGACGCTATCACTCCTGGCTCTTGGCTTAATGATATATTGACGAAGGTTAATAAATAATGAATTATTATAAGTTGGGTATAAATCCTGCAAGTAAAAAGTGGAAAGGTTATATGAATTTAAGCTCATTTCTTTTAGATGACAAAGGAAATGAATTAAGTGGTGTGAAACTATCAGCTATCCAAGAGAAATTTAATGGTGTTTTATATTTCGATATAACAAGTCAGGGTAAAATTCCCCCAGTTACCCCAATAAGCTCTAGATTCTTAGCATTTAATGACAGTGTTTTTTGTACAGATGATTTTGACGTTAATGGCGTCCAGCCAATACCAATTATTAATAGAGATAGTAATTTAAAATATATATTGATGCATGTATTTAATTACATTGATTGTGTTGATTGGGAACATTCTAAAGTTGACCACTGGCCTGTGGGATATATTCCAGAAACATGGCAGTCAAAACGTGGGCGTTTTTTTATTGAACCTATTATTTATAAAAGTAAGATACCTAAAAACTTAGATGCCTTTCGTTTGTATGAATGGAATGATGCGTTTAATATCGTGATATCTGAAAGTTTTAAAGAAAAATTATTATCGGTAAAATTTGATCATACTTTTCTTGATTTTGAACTATTAACTCTTAAATAAGAAACTGCCCGGATATTAGACCCTATAAATAATTCTGTGTATTTGCCTTTCATTAAAGGTGACCGTCTAGGCGGTCGCCAAACGTAATAATAAAACGGCTCATTGCCTGTTTCCAGTTTTGAATTGGCATACTCCATTTTTTAGAAGCTGATTCAATCGCTAAGTAAATCACTTTACGCACTAAATCATCGCTGGGGAATGCCTTACGTTTCTTAATCGCATGACGAATAACGCTATTTAGTGACTTGATGGCATTCGTGGTATAAATGGTTTTGCGGATATCATCAGGGTAAACAAAAAATATATTTACGTTTTCCCAATGCGCATACCAACTTTTGCTAA
>NZ_JAMPMC010000085.1:0-1016 GCF_028477945.1 Providencia sp. PROV261
GTGGGTGGACCCGTGGGGGTGGGCGTGCCGCAATTCACAAAAAAGATTTAATAAGAGAGACAGAATAACTAGACGGTATGTTGATTTATTGTCAGGAAAAAAACCATCTGATGTAGAATTATATTTAAATAGTAAAGGTTGGAAAACTACATACCCACAAAGTGCAACACCTCAAAAAACGCAGCATGTTGTATTTGAAAAAACCACAAAATCAGGTGAGGTATATCATCTTGATTACAATCCATCGGGCAAAACTCATAACAGTGATTATTGGAAGGTAATAAAACCTAACGATCCTGTAGAGTCTGTTTATGGACGAATTGGGTATGGTAAATTTAATAATTATGACAGGATCAAGAATTCGCCTGTGTATATTGATGGTTCTTTAATGAATCCTTGGAGTAAATAATGAAGAATATAGTTATAAGGCTGGACGCTGATATTGTTCCAGGTAAATCAATAGGTGGAGTATCTTTGGGTGATAATGTTAGTGATGTAGTTAGATGTATTAACAGCGACTTTACGATAAAAGAATATGACATCGGTAATTCGGTAGGAGAATTCTTTCTTTATAAAATAAATGGTGGTGCAATATCATTTACTAGTGATAAATATGGAGTAATCATTGCGTTATGGTGTGAACCGCCATACAGCGGTAGTTATAAAAATAAACTGTATCCGGGAATTACAGTATTAAAATTGAAAGAGGTATCAAAAAAACAAGAAATCATAAAAGGTTATCTTGTTATTGATAAAGATTTTCATGTTTATTATGGAATGCCTGAAGACATTGATGATTTTGATTGTTTTTCAGATTTGAATGATGATGTTATATTTAATGAATTATATGTAGGAGATTTAGGTTAAGAAACTTCCTTAGCCCGTATTGAGTGCATGGATACCCCCGCCAATCCACGGTGTGCCATCTATTACACGCACAGTGGCTTAAACGGATTGCCGGAGGCGCCCACCAACGGTGACGGTCATCTCGTTTGGCAAGGTCAGTATGGTGTTTG
>NZ_JAMPMC010000086.1:0-1470 GCF_028477945.1 Providencia sp. PROV261
TTTAAATACCTATGCGTATGCGCCTAATCCGTTGTCATGGATCGATCCGTTAGGTCTTTCTACTTGTGGATTAAGGGGGAGTGACGGGCGGTTCAGAAGTGCCCAAAATATACAGGAAGAAATATCTGGATTACCTAATTTCACAAATAGAACGCCTGGACAAATACGTCAGACTTTACGTAATCGAGGTTATTCGTCGGTGCAAGCACATAGTGGGGGGGAAGTTTGGACAAAAGGCTTACCAGATGGAAATACTGTTGCCGTGAGAATTGATCCGGCGAATCCTCGTTCACCTTCAAACTATGCTGATGCTGTACCTCATGTTCATATTGAAACAGTCCCAACATCCAGTGTCTCTAATGGAAATTATCGCCCACGAGACGTGACTGGCAGACACACTGCCAAAGGTGGAGTTTCTGACCGAGGAACTAATCCGAATCATAACGCTGATGTTCACATTCCGATGTCTCCGGGACGCTTCCCGTATAATTAATGTGAGGTTATATGGATATCCGACATCAATATAATGAAGCTTTAAATAAGTTAGAAGCAGATGTTAATGGTGGCCTGAGGGATTTAATAAATATATATTGCGTAGCTATTGATTCGTTTGAAAATGACATTGTTGATTCTATTGTTTTATACGTGATTGATATGGGTAATAAAGATACTTGTCGATATCTAGAAGAAATATTATCAGTAAATAAAGATCCTTATTTAGTAAAAGAATTTAATGAATGGATAAAAGAAATCAAGAATAAAACTTGAAATAAATAAAAGCCGGAAGGATCCTCAAATCTTCCCAGCTTATTTTTTATTTAGTTGCTGTCGTTCAGCACACTAAATTGTTGGTGATGCATCTAAAGGTGCCCAGCCAGCCAGAGACATCTTGAAAAAACATGGTATTGATGTTGATGATGCAAGAAATGGTGTTTTCCTGCCGAATAAAAATAACATTGATGAAACATTATCAGGGATAAAACATAATGGTAGACACCCTAATCAATACCTAGCTGCTGTTAATACAAGAATCATAGATGCGGATCGAATGGGTGGTAAGCAAGGTGTTCTGGATGAATTGTCAAATATACGAGAAATTTTATCTTCCGCAAGTCGAGCCACAAGCTGGTATAACATATTATGATCGATAAATTATATTGTTTACAGTCAGATATAACAAATTATAGCTCTTTTATTCAAGACTATCCTGACGGTGAAGAGAGTATTATGGGAAGATCGAGAGACCAAAAATGGAGAAGATTTGGTGATAATTATGTAGGTATAATTTTAGAATTGCACCCTAATGATTTTGGTAATAAAAACTATAAATTTGATTTCAGTAGTTTTCTATCTCCATTTATGGTTTTTAGTGAGGGTGCATTAGTATCCTTATCTGATATTCTGAGTTCAAGGGGGCAAATATTACCAGTTAAAACTGAGAGCAAACGGAAGAAATTCGTTGGCTATTAC
>NZ_JAMPMC010000087.1:0-2526 GCF_028477945.1 Providencia sp. PROV261
GAGAAGCCCGAAAACAGGCACTTTTCCAGCAGCACCTCTACCACGAAGACCTTTACGACGACCACCAAAATAACTTTCGTCCAATTCAATTTCACCATCAAACCAAGAGTGCTTATCAACGTGCTCTGCTATCAGCACTCTGAGCCGATGAAAATAGTAAGCGGCAGTGTTCCTGTGGACACCAACCAGCTCTGCGGGGGCTGTAGAGCCTGCAATAAACAGCTCAAGTAACCGTTCCTGTTTGTACTGACTGAGTCTGCTTTTTCTCATGAAACTATCCTAGATGATCTTAGTTATCTAGGACAGCCCCTTAGAAAAAGGGAATAAAATTGATATTTTGAATATATCCTCAAGAATTCATGCACAAGGGGTTCATTCATTCCAAGAAATCTATTATGCCCAGATTGAACCAGATGGGCAATTAACGGTTATTTGTGATCCAACAAATATGCCATCAGTGATTATTATGAAAGATGGTGTTGTTAGGCTAAATGAATTGCAATCGATAGAAAAAGACGAAGAGTGGTTAAATAAACAGATGGTTAAACATGGGATCGATAAGCCCGAATCTGTTTTTCTTGCTGAGTTTTGGCAAGGCGAAGTCAAATTTATTCGGCAAGATGGCAAAATTCAGTAACTATCACGTTTCTTAATAAAAAGATGAAGAGCCGCTAAAGGCTCTTCATCTTAGGTCTAAGATGCTTTACTGACAAATTATTTTTTCAAATCATCATACAGCATCAAAGAGGATTTATTCTCAGGGTCACCAATGTAACGTGGCTGTGGTTGGTATTCGTCACTAAATAGGCTTTTCTGAGGAGTGTAGCCTTTGTAGTTAAAGCCCGCGAGATCAGACCATGAGTAGATAAAATCCATGGTGCTATAAGGCCTATCGGTTTTACTGTTCAAATTAAAATTATGGTTTTGTAACCATTCAGGAGATTGCCATACTAGGAATGGAACATTGTAGATCACACGACTTGGTTTGCCTTCACTACGACCTAAAGTTTCATGAGGAGGTGTATCAAAGACATCTTCACCATGATCAGAGAAAAAGACTAAAAAGCCATTTTCTTTTGATGAATCAAAATCTTTAATTAATGTGGAAACAATATAATCATTGTAGTGTTGTGCGTTGTCGTAAGCATTGTAATCTTCGACTTGGCTCTCTTTGAGGTTACTTGGCACCAGACTATCTTTACCTTTAAAGATGGCTTTATCTTCAGGATAACGGAACTCATATCGCATATGGGTTCCAATTAGGTGAACAACAATAAATTTTTTCTCAGCAGGGTCGGCCAGAGCTTCTTTAAACGGGGCTAGCACAACTTCATCGTAAATACGTGAACTTTGGGCCATATCGTTATTTAAGTAATATTGTTTATCTGTTTGTCGAGAAAAAGCGGTTAATAGCGTATTACGCTCCGTCATTGTCTGTTGGTTTGTGATCCAAAAAGTTTTAAATCCAGCTTGCTTCATCATATTCATGATTGAAGGGCGCGAATTAAATAACTCGGGCTCAGTTTGAGAGGCAAACGTGAGAATTTGCTGGAGCGCCTCTATTGTATAAGGACGAGAGGTCACGACATCGTTAAATACAGACAAATTATCGGGATACTGTTGTTTTAGCTGCTCAAGCTCTGGTGTTGTTGGGCGTTTATAACCATATAAGCTCATTCTATCGCGACTTGTTGATTCACCAATGACCAAAACAAAAGTTCTCGGCGTATTGCCATTAGCATCGATAAAGTTTTCTAATGGCGGGATCTTACTGTTATCACGGATCAGTTCTTCCATATTGGCTAACTGGTTTTTATAGAGAAAATAGCCACTAACAAATTGCCAAGGCGCAGCATAGGCAAGTTTACTATTCACATAAGACATGACATTGGCGAACGGCCTATCTTGTTTAATTCCTTTATTATAATAAGGCACGCCAAATAAGATGATTAGCACGAGCAAAGAGACACCACATCTCGCTGACACTGGCATGGTCACTGGTTTTAGTCGTGACCATAAGAAAATCGCGACCAAAGTATAAATCAATATAACCGCGATAACCTTAAAGCTAATGTATTGCCTTAAAAATTCACCTGCTTCATTTGTATTTGTTTCAAACATCACAAACATGACGCTTTGTGAGATCTGATGCCCATAGACGACAAAATAAGCGAGTGCAATGACAGATGAAAGCCAAAGAATGATACCGATAATGCCGGTAACTAATTTGATCCTTCTAGGGAAAAAGAGCGCAGGGATTAACCAGAGTGTGCTGTACAGTAAAGAGTCTCTTAATCCGACGGTGTTACTTTGTCCTGTAACAACAACATAGATTTGGAGCAATGATGAGAAATACCAGAAATAGATGAGCAACCACAGTAAAGCTGTCCAGCTAAATCTCTTTGCTTGCGTAGAATTAACCATAATTTATTGAACTCTTATTCTTAAGTCATGTTAGGTAATAAGAAAAAACGCCAAAAATCGATTTTTAGATATTATCTTAGAAATTAAGTTCAATAAAATAAA
>NZ_JAMPMC010000088.1:0-2487 GCF_028477945.1 Providencia sp. PROV261
GTAACATTGCCATATTTTACTTAGTCATTATGAACTAATTCATATGGATCCGTTGGCCGTTTTGTATAACGTCCGGTTTCATTATTTCGCCATCGCTTTGATTTACCATAAAAACTACAACTCAATCCCAATGGTTCCACACAACCTACCCCATTCGGCGCATACTGCTAAAAATTTAAACCATCTGTCAACTTTATCAGGATTATAAAACTAACCATTATTTGTAAACAGGAAATTAAATAGAATGTTAGGTACGGACTTTTTGTTTTCATAGATAAGTTTACAGCCATTAGTAAAATGTAATTCTATCTGCTCTATGTCATCTTTAGAACAAACAGAAAATGTTGGCAATGATGAACCTTGTAACTGAAAAAACTGATTTAGGGGGGTATTCATTATTCCTAAATTATCCGTTATATGCATATTAATATTAGCATTATCAGTACATTGAGAAACACTAATAGCTTCATAACTTTTATTTTTTTGTCTCGCTATACATAACTCAATAGAAAAATTACTTATATTAATAGTATAAATTTCTGCTGATTTAAAACTCTCTTTTTGACAAAGCGACAAAAGGTACTTCCTATCCTCATCCAAATATATTGAGTTAAAAAAACCTTTGGATTTAATTATATCAATTATTTTTTTCATCTCTAACAGCTTTGATTTTTTCTGTTACACCTTTTACTAACCTATTATTATTCAATACTTTTTGTAAGTGACACCACTCTGCGGCTTTAGTAGGCCATCTTACTTTAGCATATCTCTAGATAAGTTATTACTTTAGCTTTATTTTTGGGTTCTGTTAGGTATTGATCTGATTTTTCTGTTTTTTTCCAAGCAATTGTGTCTACATTTGTTTTACTAAAAACAGGGTATAAATTATTTTCCCATACTTACCTGATGTAATTGCAATTGCTATTTTATCAATATGAGCGTGAGCACCTTGAACCCATCAATCTTCAGCTAATACATCGATTCCATGCTGAACATGCAACCCCCGCGGATCCACCCATGTCAGCGGATTCGGCGCATACTGGTACAGATTCAATCCACCCGCTAACCCGATGGGGTCTTGCTGGGTAAAGCGGCCTAAATCCGGGGCGTAGTACCTGAAGGTATTATAGAGCAGGCCAGTTTCTTTGTCGAAATATTGTCCTTGAAAACGCAGGTTTTGTTCACTGTTAAACTCACCGGTAGGGCGGGCCTGACGCTGTAAATTACCCCAAACGCGATGCAGCCCTTGCCACACAATATTTCCGTTATATTTGTTCAACACCTCCGGTAACCCATTCAGACCGCTGTGAGTGTAATAAATCTCTTGATGATTTGTTAATTAAATTCAATTGATAGCTTGGATATTATGATTCAGATTTATCAAATTGCGGTGGGTCATATATTAACTCAGTAAGTACATTACTTAGATGTTCACATTCAGAGTCATTAATTTTAGCTAAGCAATCGGATAAGCCTATATTAATAAGTTTACTTTTAGGTAACATTATGGTTCTATTAATTATCAATTTTAATATAAATATAAATATAAAATACTCATCATTATTAATATATTTCCTCAGTTCTATAATATTAGGTACATTTTTTTTTAAAATGAAAAATGTATAGTTTATTAAAATTAAATTTGATATGAAAAGCTCTTGTGTTGATTGTAGAGGCTCAGTTATATCATTTAATATACTAAAAAATCCGCTTTCATTTTTTTTGGTTAAATTGATAAATCTCACAGGATTTAAGTGTTCAATTAATCTATCATTAAATGAAATTTCTAATTCTTTATAAAGATCGCTATCACCAAATGATATGTATTTCAGTATTTCAGTATGAAATAATTTAATGTATATCCCGTGATAAATATCTTCTTTTCTATCATGAATTTCATTTATAGCATCTAAGAAATCAATGTAACCAAGATTGTCGGATAAGAAAAAAATTTTATTTTTTATATACTTAAATCTAGAAAAGGTTTCATAATGTAAGAATAGTTCGCATAAAAATGACTGTAAGAGTTCAGTTTTTATTTCGTCCGTAAACTCATCACTATTACTAATCTTATTCATTTGAAGGATGAAAAAAAATAATTTCAAATCTCTATTTGTCTTTTTTTTTGTCTCAACTCGAAAAATATATCCAAACCGTGACAAGACAACATTTATAATATCAATATCTTGACTGCTATATCCTGCTGATTCCATTCTTTTTATTGTATCATCAAAAGAATGATAATCATCAGTCCATCTTATTAAATCACACTTATGATTTTTAATCTTTAACTTCAAATAAAGAGATTCATCATAAGTATCTTTTTCAAAAGAAAAAATACTCATGTTTATTTCTTTTGCTCTTGAATTTAAAAAGAAATTTAACTTATTTTTTAGCAAAAGTATCATTTCACTTTTGAAATTAGTTAGCATATCTTCTTCCACTTTTTCCATTCTCCTGATTTTCCTTTTTTTTTGTATTTCTATG
>NZ_JAMPMC010000089.1:0-2459 GCF_028477945.1 Providencia sp. PROV261
TATTACTATATCAGCTGCATTAAAGACAGTCTTAACGAATCCAGAGACATTTAGAGCACGTTTAAGTAGATAATTATCCTATTCTCCTAATTAAAAGTAACAGTTTAAATTAGGAGCAACAGAAAAAAACGGTTAGTTTTTTATTTTTGTGTCATAGATTCTGATATCGCGATCAATTTTTTGTATTCAGGATAAAGCCATTTAGTTTTTTCTTGTTCTCCGTTAGGGTAAATAAAGGTTGCTATTGAATCTTCATTTTTATTTTTAGGTCCAATACTGTACGTTTTCATATTTGCTTTATAATCAATATTTACATTGATATTATTAGCTTTTTTTACTTTATAAGTCATAGTTTCGTATTTGGCGATTAGCCAAAATGACATCTCGTGACCACCAATAAAATCTTCTGTAATCAACGGGAATAACGTTAATGTCTCATTAAAATCCCCTGATTTTTTTTCATAGCCACCATCAAATGTGGCTGGCGCGTTATTGTCTAATACAAAGCTAATTTTTTTACCTAAATTATCTGATATTAAAGGATCAATTTTTGACGGATCTTTGAGTGTGACTTCAAAAACAAAATTGCTGAGTTTCCAGTCACATTTTCCGCCACCAGACTGAGGGATATTCGCTTCCAGTTGATTCGAAGCATTCATCGTTAGGGGATATTGTTCACGATGGTATCCTGGAACCGTGTAGACCTCCATATTGGAGGTTCGGTTTTCTTTGCGGCAGATTTCAGAACGATATACCGCATAAATCGGGGATGACGCTAATTCTTGAGGGACTGTTATAAACCTTTAGGATGGATTTAGGTGTTATGTGTGTTTGGTGCTTAAAATCGTGTTAAGGCGTTCTAATGGTGTCTAACGGGCGGTTTAAGTGGTAAACTCTCCCGTTTAATATAATGGGTCTTATTGAAATTTGAAAATAGGCATCCTGTTTTTATTTGGCTGACATAGATTCTGATATATCAATCAGTTTGTCGTATTGGGGATTATATTCACCATAAACAATATTGCCATTTGGATATATCATTGTTGGTTTTGCACCTTTTTCTTTCTTTTTAACGCTAACCCAATGACTTATCACATTTGATTTATAATCAATGTTAATATTGATTATATTGGTGTTTTTGACTTTATATGTCATGGTTTCGTATTTAGCTATTAGCCAAAACGATTTCTCGTGACCGCCAATAAAACTTTCTCTAATCAACGGAAATAACGTTAATGTTTCATTAATATCCCCTGATTTTTGTTCATAACCGCCATCAAAAGTCGCTGGAGCGTTATTATCCAATACAAAAGTCGCTTCAGAACCAAAGTTTTTTGATATCAATGGGTCTATTTTTGACGGGTCTTTGAGTTTAACTTCAAATTTAATATTGCTAAGTTTCCATTCACATTTTCCGCCGCCGGATTGAGGTATATCTGCTTCCACTTGATTCGAAGCATTCATCGTTAGGGGATATTGTTCACGATGGTATCCCGGAACCGTGTAGACCTCCATATTGGAGGTTCGGTTTTCTTTGCGGCAGATTTCAGAACGATATACCGCATAAATCGGGGATGACGCTAATTCTTGAGGGAGCGTTGCTGTAAAATGAAGGCTTTCCCCATTGATTGGGGGAATAAAGGTGTCACTTTTTGCACACCCTTGCAAAAAGAATACACTTAATAACGCAGTGAAAGCGGTTTTATGACACAGAAATTTCATAAGTTTCTTCCTTAAAACGTTCAAGTGACAGTTTTAATATATCATTTTGAGCAAATTTTTGTAATTCATCTTCAAGTGCCATAAAAGTGGTAGCTTGTGCCTTTTGTCGATTTCAATGTATTTTTCCATTCAATCTCAAGGTTGTTAAAAACGTCATCAAACACCACAGAAACTGTTATAAACCTTTAGGATGGATTTAGGTGTTATGTGTGTTTAGTGCTTAAAATCGTGTTAAGGCGTTCTAATGGTGTCTAACGGGCGGTTTAAGTGGTAAACTCGCCCGTTTAATATAATGGGTCTTATTGAAATTTGAAAATATGCATCCTATTTTTATTTAGAGGACATAGATTCGGATATTTCAAGTAGCTTTTTGTATTGGGGAAAGCGTTCTCTGGTTACCTCTTGTTCCCCATTAGGATAAATAAAGGTAGCCATTGAATCTTTATTTTTCTTTTTTGGTCCAATACTGTAAGTTTTTATGGCTGATTTGTAATCAAAATTAATATTGATATTCTTAGCGCTTTTCACTTTATAGGTCATCGTTTCATATTTTGCAATTAACCAAAATGACTTCTCATGACCACCAATGAAATCTTCTGTAATCAACGGAAATAAGGTTAATATCTCATAAAAATCCCCTGATTTTTTTTCATAGCCGCCATCAAAAGTCGCTGGCGCATTGTTATCAAGCACGAAGGTGACTTCTATTCCAAAGTTTTCTGAAATTAACTGATCAA
>NZ_JAMPMC010000090.1:0-2321 GCF_028477945.1 Providencia sp. PROV261
TTTTTCATCCTCATTTGAGTAGACTTCTTTCATATAAAGTTCTCCAGTAATTCCCATTGCAGAATCAAGAGCAACAAGGTAATTTATATATCTATCAACAGCTTTTTTTGTGATATCTATTTCTATATCTTTATAAAACCTATTATCTATCTTTTTTTTCAAATCTATAGTACTAACTTCTATATCTTTCAATTCAGTTTCTATATATTTATTTATTAATTCCATTCTATTCATTATTTTATTATCTCCATAAGAAATATGTTATCAAATCGAGAGGTTTTACCAACAGAAAACATCTCATCTATTCCAACTGTTATTTTGATGCCCCTTATATTGTCAATATTAGCACGCATAGTAGAACGAATATTACGAATATTACGAATATTACGAATATTACGAATATTACGAATATTACGAATATTATCTAAGTCCGCATCGGTTATATTGTAATCATTTTTTTGTAAAATTTATTTTCAGCATTTTTCATGTGTTTGCTTAATTTTTTAATGGGCTCTTTTTGAGCTTCACTGAGGCTTCCTCCAATTAATGTCCCAGAATCATCAAATTTTTCTCTCATAACTGTTTTCGTTTCAATCGTGATCCAATGAGGTGGAGGTGAGTCGATTTTACAAATTAAATCAATTCCATGACCATTCTTTTTTTGTAAACTAAATACGTGACTCGTATCAATATTTTTTCCATATAACGGATTTAACTCTTCCCCTATATTTCCTTTTATTGATAGCTGATTAACTGGAACCGCTTTTTCAATTTTACCTGTATTTTTAGTTCTATAAAAAACTCCACTGAGTAAGCTACCATCCTTTGCTGCTTTAACCTCATAATTCTCACCAATATATCCGACCAAATGCGCTAATTTCTGTGCTGCAATGTCATCATATAATTTTTGCTCTGAAAGAACTCGATGTAAATCACCTAATAACTACCGTCAACTATGGGTCCAAACAGTGTCACCTTAACATCATCCAAATGCCGCTCAAATGTTTGTAGCTTTGCGTGGGTTTGAGTAATATCACGCGCTTTTAATCCTTTGGTTTTTTTTGATTCGTCGTACTAATTCCATATGCCATATCTTTATTTCATCCTTATTTACGAATCGATTCAGGTAACTCTGTAGACTCTTGTACTGTAAAATTATCAAGGTAAACAATACTTGCACCACCAGAGGCACTGGTGACACCGGTTAAGGCTTTGGTTTTGACATTTTTTCCAAATAAAATAAACATATTGGCGGCGTGGTAACTGGCTTCAAACGCTTTAGTATTCCCAGTTTGGCTATCAAGGTATTTCATTGAATTTAACAGCACGTTATATCCTTGGTTTTCGTTATATCCCAAAAAGGCCGTCATATCTTCAATCGTTTGATTGCCCATCAAAACCACATTAGCGACTTCGCCTGCTACACGGTAAGCCACTTTTCCCCTAATCGGATTGCGGCGCCAACCCCAGTAAATAACAACGCGATATCGACAGCGATCATCACCCCTTGTGCAAATTTCTCGCCATTTTCATCCGCTTTATTTTGGATATCTATATCTGAGGCAATATATTCAATCAGTTCATCGGCTAACTCAGTGTAGGTTTTCACCGTAAGGCTATCACCCCGAGTTGCCTCTCGCTTTTTGTGCCCTTTTTCATCTACTGTCCACTTATCAATCCAAGCATCGACTACCGTGTATCTCAGAGATACGGCAATCACTTTTTGGAGATCATTGACCGCTGTCATTTGTACGTTAGAGGGAGTTGCCATTTGCTGGATATCATGCACACTTCCTACTGGATTTGTATAAGCCTTACTAGTATAAGGTTCAAATGACCGTTCCAAAAAAATTCAACTTTATAGTGGTGACGTCCGAACTTGTAAGATTTCCCTTTGTAGTGAAACTCACTTCCTTTTGGGCGCTCATGTTGAGAAACAAAGGCCAACATGAAACCTATAAAAGCCTCGGAGGTACCAAGTCGCTCTCTTAACGTCTCAAAAAAACGATTATGGCCCATAATTTCTTCCGCTAATTCTTTCATTTTATTAGGGATGCTAGGAGATTGACTTATTGTTGATACATATTCCAACAATGAATAATAATCGACGCCAATAGGAATTCTCTCTTTGGAAACTGTGCCGTCTTCATTTTCAGGGTACTCTTCCCAGTCCTCATCAAATGGGCTGGCGATATTTTGATTGTAATAATCAATATCCGCTTGCTCTTGACTTAAAAAAACAATCTTTGGTATTTTGTTCACACGGTTGAGCGTCTATCGGATCACTAACAGGTTCATCCGTAAAACGTTTTTCACATTCT
>NZ_JAMPMC010000091.1:0-2028 GCF_028477945.1 Providencia sp. PROV261
GGAGTTTTCTTTGATACCCTCTAGATGGCGTTATCTGAACTCTACTATTATCAACCAATGTCAATGGAGAATATTAATATGGTAAAATTATTAAGTGATGTTAAAAAGTCACCTTGAAGTTGGTAACAAGTACGATTCCGTGCTACGAACCCAAACTATAATTTGGGGTGCGACAGAAAAGTACCCTGTTCGACTTCAAAATCAATACAAAAACATCCTGGGGCCCTAACGGGGGCTCTTATGTTTTTGGATTTCGATAATTATAGATATATCAATAAATTATGCTGCGAGTTTTATTCTGAGTCCGGGCACCACCTTATTATCAACAGACGTCAACCGACGTCTGTTTTTGTTTGTAAAGCCCGCTAAAATCAACACTCTCCCAAAGTTTCAACTCAACTGAATTCTACTCGATTCTACCCACATCAACCCCATTGCGTGGGTACAATTGCGGGTATACACTAGTTCGATAGAATTTTGTACCCACTTTATCTTTCAGGAAGCTCACTATGGCACTGACTGACGCTAAAATTCGGGCGGCTAAACCCGATGTGAAATCCTATAAATTAACCGATGGTGCAGGTCTGCACTTATTGGTTCACACTAATGGTTCTAAGTACTGGCGATTACGCTATCGCCACTTAGGTAAAGAGAAAACCTTAGCATTGGGTTTATACCCTGATATCTCTTTATCAGAGGCGCGTTTAAAACGTGATGAAGCAAGAAAATTGATTGCTGACGGTATTGACCCGTGCGAACAAAAACGTGTGGCTAAAGCAGCTTCTGATGCTAATCTCTCTTTTGAAACCATCGCAAGACAATGGCATGCCAGCAATAAAAAATGGTCTGAATCACACAGTGAAAAGGTTTTAAAGAGTTTGGAGTCGCATGTCTTTCCTTATATTGGATTACGGGATATCACTACCCTCAAAACCCCTGACCTGCTTATTCCTATCCGTGCAGCAGAAAGTAAAGAGATTTATGAGATAGCTGCGCGTTTACAGCAACGTATCGCTGCTGTCATGCGTTATGCGGTGCAATCCGGTATTATTGGCTATAACCCTGCTATTGATACCGCAGGGGCTGTAACGACGGTACAACGCCAACACCGTCCAGCTCTTAACCTTGACCGTCTACCTGAACTCATTGCCCGTATCGATGCTTATAAAGGGCAACCCGTCACTCGCCTAGCTGTGATGTTAAATTTATTAGTGTTTATTAGGTCAAGCGAACTTCGCTATGCGCGTTGGTCTGAAATTGACTTCGATAAAGCCTTATGGACGATTCCTGCTCAGCGAAAGCCTATACCCGGCGTTAAATTCTCATACAGAGGCGCTAAAATGCGCACTCCGCATTTAGTTCCCCTTAGCCACCAAGCCATCACTATACTAAAAGAAATTTGGACATGGACAGGTGAGCATGAATTGATCCTAACGGGCGCTCATAATCCCTTTAAACCCATGAGTGAAAATACAGTCAATAAAGCCTTACGTGTGATGGGCTATGATACGAAGACTGAAATTTGTGGACACGGTTTTAGAACGATGGCGTGTAGTTCATTAGTTGAATCAGGTTTATGGTCGAAAGATGCAGTAGAACGGCAAATGAGCCACCAAGAACGTAACTCAGTGAGGGCTGCTTATATTCATAAGGCAGAACATATAGACCAACGCCGATTAATGGTGCAGTGGTGGGCGGATTATTTGGATGCTAATCGGGAACAAACGATTTCGCCATTCGACTTTGCAAAGTTGAATAATCCAAGGAATCACTAAAACTTTAGCCATGTCATATAGGCGATCCATTTTCAATACGAGGAGTCGAATACTACGGTAGTATGCCGACTATATCGATTCATTGAGAAATGGGGGAAATATTGTTCATGGGAATTTTAATCGCCAAAAAG
The DNA here is from genome assembly GCF_028477945.1 of Providencia sp. PROV261. Lineage (NCBI taxonomy): Bacteria > Pseudomonadati > Pseudomonadota > Gammaproteobacteria > Enterobacterales > Morganellaceae > Providencia > Providencia sp. PROV261. The sequence continues at coordinate 1,907 of NZ_JAMPMC010000091.1, forward strand.
TATAGTCATTAATCACTATATCGTAATACATCTTATTCAATAAAAAAACTTTATCACTGAAAGCCTCTGTCCTCACGGACAGGGGCTTTTTTGCTTTTAAATCAACCTAAAAGGAAATTATT
>NZ_JAMPMC010000092.1:0-1968 GCF_028477945.1 Providencia sp. PROV261
TGTCGTCTGGGCGTTCCTCTGGGCTAAACATCGACATGATCCGGCGCTTAATATCGCCGTCCTTGTTGACCAGCGTCTTGGTCACGAAGGCCGCGTATTCTTTGGCGTTGTCGTACCCTTTCCAGACCTCGTGGGGGTCAAGAGCGTAGGCGCAAACCCGCCCAGCGACTGGGATTCTGACCAAGGCGCGTTCTGTCTCAAGGTGGGGTTCTAGGGATTTTCCCCTCTAAAAAGACATAATCCTCTGTAGACCACACCAATAAATGGCTGCGGAGGTGGTTTACTTTCAGCTTGGAGCCTAATCATCCACTATCGGCCTTGTTATTTCGCCAATATTGGGCAATTTCCCAGTATTAGTGAAGTTATACGTTCCGCTTAAGTTGATATTTTGCCACGCAACGGGCGAAACAGCACGAGTGATACCCGCTTTCTCTTCATCTCCTCTCGCTTCAAAGTGTCCCAGAAGATGACTCAGTATCGCGGAGTTGAAGTAGATGATCGCGTTGGCAAGCAATCTTGCGCATTCATTCCAGATAGCGATTTCAGACTCGTTTTTGCCACGGAACTGATCACCATTCACCGACGCAATGGCTCGTCTAAGGAAGTGCCATGCTTCTCCCCGGTTCAGGGCACGTTGCACATACTGCCGCAAACTGGCATCGTCGATGTAGTCAAGTAAATATTGCGCTTTAACCAGTCGATTATACTCCGTCAGAGCCTGTAATATTGGGTGTCCAGAAGGGTAACCAGACAACTTTCTTACCAGCATTGCTTGTGTCGTCCGCTTTGTCTGAAGTGACAGAACAATACGCCTGATATCTTGCCATCCCGTTGTAATAACATTCGTTCTGATAGGCTTCTTTAGCGCCAGTATGGTGCTGCCTTGTTCACTTTCAGTCACATCAAACAGATCATTGATGACACTACTGAACTGCGCGTATCGCGGTGCAAAACTGTAACCGCATAGATCCAGTAAGGCGAAGTTAACATGATTGACACCGTGTGTATCTGTCGAGAGTACGTCAGGTTTGATTTCACTGCTGTTGGATTGTAACAGGTCATAAATATAGTGTGATTCGTGCTCGTTGGAACCGATGATCCGAGCATTGAGGGCGCTGTGGTTGGCCACCAGTGTCATGGCCGTGATCCCTTTGTTGGTGCCGAAATACTTAGAGGAGTACCGGGTTTTAAAGGTTTCCAGATGGGTTTCGAATTTCTGACCATCCGCACTGGCATGCAGCTGGTCCTCCTGAATATGGTAGTGGCGGAAGATGGGTAGCGCTGCAACCGCATTATTGATCACGTCGCTGGCGTCATGCAGCGTTTCAGGCCGGATATAGTTGGCCTGCACCGTACTCAGGTGTTCATAGCTTCGATCGGAGATCTGCGCCATGCCATACACACCACGGTGAGTGGCGTTGGCAATCAGAATGGCCAGTAAATCATCCTGATGAGTGAACCCTTGTTTTTGTATCGGAAGTACATGAGTCAGACATTTCATGAACCCGGTTTCGCGCTCTACATACCGCAGTACATCCGCGATACCGACCGGTTGCATTCGCTTAAAAAAGGGATTGTTGACCAGAGATGTAGCGCTTTTGGTCGGCAGACGCCAGCGGGTACCGGTACGATTTTTCATGATCACATTTCGATTGTCTCCCTCATCAATATGGAGAGCAACGTCTTTGAGTGCACTTTCCAGCCGGTGTTGTTTCTCCTGTAACAATAACTCTGCGGGCTGTTTTAGTCTGTCCAGTGTTGATGAGGCCAGCAAGGTATCCTGCGATGTCTGGGGGATCAGGTCGTCTTCCAGTGCGCGGTATTTGGTAACATTTGGCAAATAAATGCGTCCATTCAGTCGTGAGGTTAACTGCCGGTAGAGCAGCCATTCGTAACGTTGCGGGTTAACGTTATCCTGTTTAACCAACCATGGGAGGTGCTTTTTCGGGATGAGCGACGTATCCATCG
>NZ_JAMPMC010000093.1:0-1798 GCF_028477945.1 Providencia sp. PROV261
GTTTATGGTCATAGTGTTAGTGTGTCAGTCAAATATCGGCGTTGTGAACATCGATTTATGCCTATGATGTACAACTTGATATGGGGATACGCCCACACGTGTTATACCCTCGTTTCTCGGTAGGTATTTTTCTGTTGTCTGCTTGTAAATATCAGACTGATTCGTGCTTTTCTGATACTGCTGAGTCCAATTATATAAACTGGATCCAGCAGTATCTATAGAAAAATAGCCCAATTATGAATGAGTCACGACCTTTTGCTTTTAATTATTTCGATTAAACTACTCCAGTAGCCTTATGTTATTTGTTTTTCTATCGATTTTGATTAATGAATGATTTTTATTTCTATGATATAAAGCATGTAATGTGTATTATGGTAAACTTAATGCGACCCCAATTTCATCAACTACTTTATGAAACTCTGCATACTCGGAATCATTAAATTCATTTAAATTGTCAATATATGACATATTTATATGGGTTACCTTATTAAGAGATATCATGGCAGCGCCTAAAGCAATTAAATCGTAGCTACTATCTATCTCTTGATAGGCTTTTTCACTTAAAGAGTCAATATATAAATTTGGGTTAGGTAATTTTATTGCCTCCCACTCTACGTTATATATCTCCAATCGGAACGCTTTACTTCTTTTCGTCTGACAAAACCCAGATTTATATAGGCTTGATAAATCGTCAATATCTAAAAACATATGTATTATTAGATAGCCATCATCAAGGGTAATATAGCTAGAAATATCTCTAGCAAACTCTATGTTATTAATCAAACGAACAGGGTAGCATATAAGATTATCATCCAATTCATCAAAGGGTTTCAACTCTCCATTATATTTTTTTTTCACTTGAGTAAACCATTTCAAATGAATAATCCATCATTTTATTTGACATCAAAAAATTTGCTAATTTTTTTAAAAAAAATGGTATATCATTTTGCAGAATAAACGTATTTACATAGTTCATTATAAACCTCATCTACATACTAACACTTAGTGCTACCTGTTTTCCAATTTACACTTCTTAAAAAATAAGTCGGGAAGATTTGAGGATCTTTCCCGGCTTTTACTTTACGCCGCCTACTCTTTAAAATAAAAAACACTATTAAGAAAAATGTACTCAAGCCAATGTCCAGAGTCCTTACTAAACCCCTGTAAAATGAGCCTATCATTATCTGTTGATATAACCTGAATATTCTCAAAATATTCTAATGTCTGATAGGATAGTTTCCTTTCTTTTGACACATCATTTGGTCCGTTTGATATAAATATTTTTGCTTCAAATTGCGACCATTTTGTAATTATTAAGCTAACATCTTTAACATATGAATTTCTTGAAATATCATATACAAATGAAAAAGTTATAATCATTCTATCTTGATATATTTCAGTATTCAAAATTTCACAGTCTGCTGTTTCTATATTTTTCACAATCATTTTTTAGCAACCAGTTTTATTATGAGCCGCAGGTGATTTTGGGTCTACAACATTCCCATTAATATCTAAAGCGTTTCCAGCCTTATCATATAAATGCGCATGATTATATGTTGTAACCTTATCTGGTGGATCTAACCTGACAGCTAAAGTCCCTGTATCTGTATAATTCCACTGAGAAAATACTCCATCAGGAGAACCGCCTCTCCAAGTAATGTTATCTGCACCAGATAAAAAGTCATTAATTTGTTTTTTAGACATATTCGCAAGATCAAGTCCAACTAATGGGTTATCTGTTAACCCTAATGGATCGATCCATGTGAGAGGATTTGGCGCATACTGATAAAGATTCAGT
>NZ_JAMPMC010000094.1:0-1793 GCF_028477945.1 Providencia sp. PROV261
AAACGGAGGGAAGTTAAGTGAAATTCGGAAAGATTACATAGGTAATATGAAGCTACATCTTGATACCTCTATAAACTCTTTTTTAAATGATAAAAATAGTTATTCTTTAACTATTAAAGAAGCTACTTTACTGAAGGAAATAAATAGTAGCTAGTAAAAAATCAAATAGCTGGTTATAAAGTAACAGTGGGGTTAGATAATAGTTTCAATCCTGCATCTAATAATAAATATGATACTATGTCCGTCGCAGAGGATTTAAAAAAATGAAGCGAACCCAAAAAGTTATTCAGTATATAGAAAAAATAATGAAAGATTCAACGAATGATGTCGATAAAATCAATGAGTTTATATCTAACTCAAGGTTAGATAGTTTAAATAAATTACAGGGGTTAAATAACTCAGAGCGTTATATTGACTATCAAATTTTATTGAGTTATTTGTTAACAGCTACAGATACAATATACATGCGGCAAATATACAAAAAAGATAACAATTCACCATATGAACTCGAAAAACTTTACTACCATTATAATTTACTCTTTATTTTGAATTATAATGATGTCGATAAGAACAGAGAACATTTCTTAGATCTTGCCAAGCAAGGTGAAATTTTACTCATGGATTTTGCTTGTAATGATTTTCGAATAGGGCACTTTTGCTACGATAAAGTTATTGAAAGTATTCAATCGGGTAAAATGGCAGAATCACTCCCTATGTACACTCGACCACAGAAATTAGGTGTCCTAGCGATTGAAATGCTGGCAAGCGAGAAAAACCAAACAATAGATTGGGAAAGCGCCGGAATTCCTATTGACCCATTCTATCAACGTTTCTGCCAAGAAGCATTGTATAATGAAAATCACGATGTTATCGCTCAATGGCTTGTTACATTGTGCGATAAACATATCGAATGGTCGGCCATGTTTAGGGATAATGACGACGAACAACGTTCAACGGGATATGAAATTAACACGGAGCTTTTAGTCTCTTGGCCTTTTGAATATCAAGCGGTTAAAAATTTCCGGGCTAAACATGGATTAACCACCCCTGTCATAGATCATCCGCTATTAAAAACGCCAATGGCGATCGAACACCGTCCTGATATGGTGGGCTGGAAGCAAAATATGCCATCAATTTATTATCAGATAATTGATGACCTCATTACGATTAATCCCGAGCTGCAAGTTATTCATAAACTATTTTAATCATGAACAATAGGCGGTTAATTTACCGCTTTTTAAAATGGGTAATGTCATGAAGCTGACGGCACAAAGTAAACAAATTATTTGTGATAATAAGCTGCAAGCTTTTTATCTTGATGCAGTTCACTACTTTGAAGAAGAACATCGCGTAGCATTAGATCACCATGAAATTAAGCGAGAGGCCTTGTTTAATCAATTAAAGAAAAATTATGTGTATTTTGAATCGATTGGTCGAGCGAGCCAATATTTGTGTGTTACGCAGACAACATTCATGCTCTATTGTGGGAAATTTTACGCACAGTCACCGTTATTTCAAACGGTACAAGAGCATCTTGAGCAAGTAGTTTTGTTCAAAGACTCAAAAGTAAAGTATGGTTAGAAGGTATGATTGAGTATTATCAAACTCTCGATTTATCACACAACGTCAGTGAAATCATCGATTATGCCAAAAAATGCTATCTGGTTATCGGTAATGAACCCTCGATACTAAAATCAGAAATTGAATTGTTTCTATTAAAGGATATGAATAAACAATTTACTGATAACTATAAAGAAAAAGAGTTATTCTTAAAGCAAGTACTGGAAAATATC
>NZ_JAMPMC010000095.1:0-1744 GCF_028477945.1 Providencia sp. PROV261
CGAGGCTTCCCACTTCGTTGGCCGCAACCGTCTATATGACGGATTTACGCTGGCCTCCATGGGCAGGCACGACGAGTCCCGCCGCACATAATTCCAGCATGCCCTTTTGCCGTATATTGATCGCCGCATTGATATCGCGGTCATGTTCAACTTCGCATTCGGGACATTGCCAGATACGCCTGTTCAACGGCATTTCCGGCATTTTGTAACCACAGCAATGACAGGTTTTCGAACTGGCGAACCATTGTTCCAGTTTCACCACATGAACACCTTTCTCTGCTGCTTTGTATTCCAGTTTTGAGATAAATCCGCTCCATCCGGCATCGCCTATCACTCGTGCCAGATGGTGGTTCTTCATCATATTTGCCGATTTCAGCGTCTCTACAATTACCGCTTGGCTTTCGTCAACAATTGCGCGAGAGAGTTTGTGTTGAAAATCAGCGCGGGCATTAGCTACCCGCTCATGGACACCCGCAACCTGTATGCGGGCTTTCCTGCGATTTGCACTACCTTTTTTCTTACGTGATAAGGCTTTCTGTTTGCGCCGTAAATTCCGGCTGGCGTTGATAAGGTGTCGGGGATTAGCAACCTTAGCGCCATCAGATTTTATGGCAAAATGCGTCAGCCCCATATCCAGACCTGTGATATTTGATATCAACGTTGGCTTTGATGGCTCTTCCATCCCGTCATCACATAGTAGCGAGGCATAGTATTTCCCCGTTGCACTGCGGCTCAATGTGATGCTTTTCAACGTGCCGGTAATTTCACGATGCAACCGTGTTTTAATCGCCGGAATTTTCGGGATTTTGACTGCTCCATCCAGCACTTTCACCCCAACGCAGTGATAGCTCGATTGTTTTCCATGTTTGCGTTTGAACGACGGGAAACGGGCTTTTAGCTTCGGATTGAAAAAGTTGGAAAAAGCGATATCCAGATTGATCACCGCCTGCTGCAACGCGATCGAATCATATTCCTTCAACCAGGCATATTTGCGTGATCGCTTCGCTACTGCAAGCAGTGGCTTGAGGTCTTTACGTGGGTTTAAATTTACGCCGTGACGCTGGTAAGCCTGCTTTTTAATATTCAGAGCTTTGTTGTACACGAAACGAACTGCACCGAACTGGGCATTGAGATACTCAGCTTGTTCTGGTGTCGGATATATGCGTACTTTTGTAGCTCTTAACATATTCAGCGCTCATTGATATACTTCATTTATTTTAACACGTTAAGTGAAAAATTCAATTGAGTAATCAACACGAATCTCTCGAAGGCTTTCTTCGTAAACGGCATAGTGTAAGTAAGCTGGTTGTGCATTTAATCTTTACGACAAAATACCGCCGTAAGCTGTTTGACGGGCAGATGATCGCTCAGTTACGTGAAGCTTTTGGTTCGGCTGCGGCAAAGTTGGAGTGCGAAATTATCGAGATGGATGGCGAACGAGATCATGTCCACCTGCTGATAGCGTATCCGCCAAAGCTAGCTGTCAGCGTGATGGTCAATAATTTAAAATCGGTATCGTCGCGCCTGCTCCGTCAGCAAAATACCCACTTGCGGATGCAGAGCAAAACTGGGCTGCTGTGGTCTCGCTCATACTTTGCCTGTAGTGCAGGTGGTGCCACGATAGAAACGCTCAAAGCGTATGTGCTCAGTCAGAATACGCCGGAGTAGCCTGCCTTAAAGCCCAGCGGGCTTTTCGCCTTATATCCCCGCCCGCATTGGGCGAGGGTTTACGGCGGATTTTGCT
>NZ_JAMPMC010000096.1:0-1611 GCF_028477945.1 Providencia sp. PROV261
AGATCCCATAGGCCTGCTGGGAGGGTTTAATCCGTATGGGTATGTGCATGATCCTGTTGGATTTATAGATCCATTTGGGTTGGCGTGTTGTCCATATATATCTGCGCTGAATACTGAAGAGAGAAAAGTAGTTGAGGGGTTGTCTGATAAAATAGCTTCTGGAAAATTGCATACTAGAGTTAGGCATGGCCATTTTGAAAATGTTAAAGATATCGAAAATATAATTAATAATCCTAAAGAGATCTTTAGAAGTGGAGGTAAGAATCCTAGGTTAATTTTCCATGATGGAGAAAATGTTGTAATCGTGGGAACTAAAGGTTCAGAAAAAGGTTGGGTAGTAACTAACTATGGTCCTTTGGGTAGTGAAGGACGAGTACCTTTAGGTAGTATACCAAATACTCCAAGAGGTGGAGTTGTTACTTCTGAAAGTATCGTGTCAGGAACAATACCAAGTAAATCAGGTACTGTTCCAAAAGCTGAGTCTATTTGGAAAAGTGAGTGATAACATAAAATATGTATTATATAAACACCGATGGTGAAAGCGTTGAAATAAAATTCACACCCAAAAAAAAGATAAAATCAGTAGCTAAATGGACATTTGATAAGGTCATAATTTCCAATGATATTTTTGCTGATGATTTAAATAACTATTTTTCACCTGAATACATTGGTAGTAGCCATTATATAAGTGATGATGGCTATACCTTTGATAGATCAGACAATTTGTTGGTTGGGGCATTTTTGTACGTTCCCGATAAAAATTATTTTAATCCTGAAGTGTTAAATACTATACTATCCTTTGATTCTACAGATGCATCTATTGAAATTATAAATCCGATTAAATTTAATGCAGTATCACCATGTGATTTTAGATATCTAAGTCGCGACGGAAATTATTTACTATGCTTATCTAATATAAATTTGAACGGAGATATTAAAAGAATAAAGATTCACGACTTTTTTGAATTTATATTTTTAAATAAGAAAATGGTAGGTTTTTTGCTAATTATGCCCTTTGAAAATCTAGTTTTTTTTGATGACTTAAACTATGAATGTGATAATAGTAGCAATATAACTTTATCTTTGGATGAAAAAAGTATTTTTCTAAGCTATTTCGATTTAGTTGATGAAGATGGTTGGGATAAAATAAATGATGGTGATTTATTTATGCTAAGTGAAATAAATAAAATTAAAAATAAAATTACCAAGATGAATGTGAAACATATTCAATTAAAGTCATTATATAAGCAATGTGAATTTATAGTAAATAATTACTATACTAATTAATTGTTTATTGAAATATCAAATCCAGAAGATCATTAATTTCTTTTGGATTTGATAAAAGTTATACAATCAAGCTTTCTAGCCTCTGACATACTCCGCCATCAGTTCGCGCATAGAGTTTTTTATCTCACTCAGTTGCGCTTGCTGTTGTTGGTTTTGTTGCTTCATCGCTCGAATGTCTTCGCTGTCCGGTATCAACACCAAACAGCCGTTTAAGATTTTGACGGTAAAGGTGAAGCCGGTCTCAAAACCCGCATCTTTTAGCCACTGGCCTTTAAGGTGTATCGCCGGCGGTGGGCTGGTTTTACTGCCACTCAGGGTATACCC
>NZ_JAMPMC010000097.1:0-1544 GCF_028477945.1 Providencia sp. PROV261
GATAATTTCCTTTTAGGTTGATTTAAAAGCAAAAAAGCCCCTGTCCGTGAGGACAGAGGCTTTCAGTGATAAAGTTTTTTTATTGAATGAGATGTATTACGATAAATCGTGGTTAGTTATCATGCGTTTTGACGATGAAAATTCCCATGAAGAATATTGCCACCATTTCTCAATGAATCGATATAGTCGGCATACCACTGCATCATTTCTCGTCTACCTTCTAAATATTGCGCATGGTTATAGGTTCCTCGAATAGAGTTTTTATCCTTATGTGCTAGCTGCATTTCAATCCACGCTGAATTAAATCCTTGTTCATGCAGGATTGTACTCATCGTGTGACGAAAGCCATGCCCTGTCGCCTTACCGTCATACCCAATTCGTTTTAATACCATGTTGATACTGGCTTCACTCATTGGTTGATTGATATTGCAACGCCCCGGAAAAACCAGTTGATATTGGCCCGTAAAGGCATGTAGCTCTTTTAAGATCTCAAGCACTTGTTTGGAAAGCGGAACAGAGTGTGGTCTACGCATCTTCATTCTTTCTTCGGGAATTAACCAGAGTGCAGTATCAAAATCAAACTCACTCCAGTGAGCAGCCCTTAGCTCAATCGTTCTCACTCCTGTTAGTAACAGCAGTTTAGTGGCTAAACGGGTAATAGGACTGCCTGTATATTCCGAAAGCTTCTGCAAGAACTCAGGAAGCTCTTGAGCGGTAAGGTGAGGGAAGTGTTTTGTTTTTGGTGCCTTAAGTGTTCCAGTGAGCTCAGCAGCTGGATTTACGGTTGCTCGTCCTGTTGCAATGGCATAACGAAAAATTTGATTACAGAACTGTCTAACCTTACGCATTTTCTCTAAAGCGCCACGCTTTTCAATCATCCGTAAGATCTCCAACATTTCTAAAGGTAGGATCTCAGCGATAGGACGTTTAGCTAAATAAGGAAAGATATCTTTATCTAAAGCATCAAGAACACTTTCCGCATAGCTTTCGGACCATTCGGATGATTTATGAGTGTGCCATTCAATGGCAATCGCTTTAAACGTATTTTCTACGGTGATCTTCTTCGCGAGCTTTTCTAACTTCTTTTGTTCAGCCGGATCGTTACCTTCAGCTAATAGTTTTCTAGCTTCATCGCGTTTAACTCGTGCATCAGCAAGAGAAACATCAGGGTATACACCAATCGATAATTTTTTCTCTTTACCAGCGAAGCGATATTTCATTCGCCAGTAACGAGCACCATTGGGTTTAACGAGAAGGTAAAGTCCACGCTCATCAGAGAGCTTATATTCTTTGTCTTTAGGTTTGGCAGTCTGTATCTGCCGAGCGCTGAGTGCCATAATGGGGGCCCCTAAATTACATTGAACACGATGAGCCCCCAAAAAAGCCCCCAACAGACACTTGATTTAGGTTGAGTCGTGTTGAGTTCGGTGGAGCTCGATGAGTGATAATACAAGGTAAATCAATGAATATAAAGGAGTTTACTTGACTTGAGGAGACCACTGTAGAAGTGAAAGTGGTGCCCGGACTCGGAATCGAACCAAGGA
>NZ_JAMPMC010000098.1:0-1533 GCF_028477945.1 Providencia sp. PROV261
CGGGGCAATATGAAGACCGTGAAACGGGCTTGTATTATAATCGCTTTCGGTACTAGGATAAGGACAGTGGGCAGTATATTTCACCAGATCCCATCGGGCTGGTTGGTGGGTTGAATCCTTATGGGTATGTGCATTGTCCGACTGGTTGGATTGACCCATTAGGATTAAATGCTTCTTTATCCGGTGGTACTTATGCAGCCAGCTCAGCCCAAGGGGCATTGCTCAATCAGTATTACAATACAGCAGAAAGTGCAAATGATGCTGTAAATAGCTTAAAGATGACAGGAAAGCTTCCTAATAATTACGTAACAAAATCTCAAGCTGAAGCAGCTGGTTGGTCTAGAGGAAAGGCTCTTGGTAATTATGTCCCTGGAGGGCAAATTGGGGGAGATATTTTTGCCAACAGCACAGGTATTTTACCTGATTCCCCTGGAAGGATATGGTATGAAGCCGATATTGGTTTGGACAATAAAATGTCTAGAGCTAAGCAGCCAGGAACTCGTTTATTGTATTCTAATGATGGATTAACTTACATAACATCTAATCATTATGAAACAGCAGAATCATTAGATATTTGTAATTGTAAAGGGAAGAAATAGTCATGAAGAACATCATATTAGATGGTAATCAGCAAAGCACTCCTCTAGAGGTATACAAAGTATTTTGTAATGAATTTGATTTTGGTCCTTATTTTGGAAATAATCCTGATGCATTATATGATTTCATGATTCCAATCGATAAATGTGATAAACCTGTAATTATTACTTGGAAAAATAGCAATGTTTTTAAAAGTAAGTACCCAGTAGAATTTGAACAATTACAGTCTGTCTTCAAAAAAATCTCAGAATTTGAAAAGTTTAACAAAAAAAACTTTGATTTTGAGCTCCTATAAGATAGGTCTTTTTATCTGTATAACCGATTAAATATTTAGCCAGAAGATCATCCAACCTTCTGGCTTCTTTATTTTTTAGAGCCGCTCAATTTACCCTTTAGCCGCTGATAGACTCCGCCATCAGCTCGCGCATGGTGTGCCGTATGGCGGTTAGCTGCGCTTGCTGTTGTTGGTTCTGCTGCTTTATTGCTCGAATGTCTTCGCTGTCGGGTATCAACACCAAACAACCGTTTAAGATTTTCACCGTGAACGTGAAACCTGTCTCAAATCCTGCTTCCTTTAGCCACTGCCCTTTAAGGTGTATCGCGGGCGGCGGGCTGGTTTTGCTGCCGTTCGGGGTATCCACTTCCCTTAAAATAAGACAGCGATAATTAGATTTTCTGTCCTAAAAATTGCAGAGGTCATAATGAAAAAAGCCCATTTTACTGAAACTCAGATCGTTAATATTTTAAAACTTGCTGATTCTGGTATGAAAGTGGACGATATTTGCCGCCAAAATGGGATTAGTAACGCCACTTATTATAATTGGAAATCAAAGTATGGCGGCATGGAAGCTAATGATGTTAAACGATTAAAAGAGCTTGAAGAGGAAAACACGAAACTGAAAAAGCTCTTTGCGGAAGTCAGCCTTGAAAATCAGA
>NZ_JAMPMC010000099.1:0-1479 GCF_028477945.1 Providencia sp. PROV261
GATGCTGCATTTTGCCTGTGGTATCATCGTCTGGAATAAAGTCCTATTGAGATAGGCTCTAAACCTGTATCGCAATGGAAGTGTGAAGATTTTTTGGTCATCGATGATAACTTTTATCCAACCGCCATTGGTGCTGCAGAGATTGTGACACAAAAAGGAAAAGTAGAAGTTTGTCGTGGAAAAGGAAAATAAAATGCGAAATGAATTTTTTGAGGCTTTTATCGATGAATTTGGAGATGCTACAACATCAAGGTATGCTTCTGTTGAAGAAATAGAAAAATGGAAGGGAAATGTAAATACCCCATTTATAACACAGTCATCTCGTAGAATATTTATGCCGCACTTCGGTACTCAAATGGCGTCATGTCATTGAGTGAATCGTGCGGCCGTTCGTTGTTGTATAGCTCAATCCAGTCTTCGGTTATTTGCTTCACTTCGTTCAGGTTGTTGAAAATGTAGCAATTGAGTACATCATCGCGATAAGTTCGGTTAAATCGTTCAATGTATGCGTTTTGATATGGGCAACCGGGTTTAATGTAATCAATCATAATGTCATGTGCTTTTGCCCAATTTACAAACACTTCCGAGGTGAATTCGCTGCCATTATCAACCCGAATTTTCTCAGGGTAACCGTGCCACTCAGCAAGTTGGTCAAGATAGCGTATGACACGCAATGACGGCATGCTGGTCGCAATATCAATACCTAAAACTTCGCGATTAAAGTCATCAATAACGTTAAATGTGCGGAACCTGACTTTGTTGTGCAAGCTGTCACTCATAAAGTCCATTGACCAAGATTTTCCCAATGCATTCGGTGCAGCTAACGGCTCTGGGTTACGGTTGGGCAGTCGCTTTTTGCCTTTGCGTCGCAGGTTCAGTTTTAGCTCCTTATAAACGCGATAAACACGTTTGTGGTTCCAACTGTGGCCTAGCTTTCGAAGGCGTTTAAAGCACTTCGGGAACCCCCACCGATAATGCTTGTCGATTAAAGCATTCAAGGCATCAATGATTTCGTCATCATCGGTCAGCTTTGGCTCGTAATAGTAAGCGGTACGACTGATACCAACCACATGACAGCACTTCACTACGCTTGCGTTATACTGCACCTGTAACTCGTGTGCCCAGACTTTCCGTTCTGCCACAGGCGCTAGAGCTTTTTTATGATGTCTTCTTGCATCTGTGACTTGAGACTCAACTCAGCATACATCTGCTTAAGTCGACGGTTCTCTTCTTCAAGCTCTTTCAAGCGGCGCACATCAGACGCTTCCATACCGCCGTATTTTTCGCGCCATTTATAAAACGTTGAATTACTGATGCCGTACTTACGACAAATATCTTTCACCGGCATACTCGCTTCGGCTTCTTTTAAAATCGCCACAATCTGGCTTTCAGTCATGCGTTTGACATCGTAAAACTCCTTTGTTTTAGTTTACAAGAAATTCTACGAGTGAGCTGTATTATTTTACGGGATAGTTACAA
>NZ_JAMPMC010000100.1:0-1464 GCF_028477945.1 Providencia sp. PROV261
TGTCTGTTTACTGGTGTATAGCATCTGGTCGTTTAAAACCGAAAGCCCTGTGCTGGTAGAGTATTTTTACCAACTTCGTGACTATGCAATGCAACATCCCGAGCAAGCACAAATCTTTCGCCTTATAGACTGATTTATCAGTCACGGTTTTATCTTTCCCCCACCAGCAATCTTCATTTAATCCATTTATCGAATTATTTATCAGTTTAATTATTGAGGAGAACCCCTATGTCTCGTTTAGCTTCCCGTTTTGGCAATGCTTGCTCTATTCGTCGTGACCGCCCGCTAACCATTGAAGAATTATTCCGCACAGTACCTAGCGTATTTTCAGAAGAAAAACACGAATCCAGAAGTGAACGTTATACTTACATCCCTACGATTACCTTATTGGATAGTCTTCAAAAAGAAGGCTTCTATCCGTTCTTTGCTTGCCAAACGCGTGTACGTGATGCTAGTCGCCGAGAGCACACCAAGCATATGTTAAGACTTCGACGCCATGATCAAATTACAGGAAATCAAGTGCCTGAAATCATCTTACTCAATAGCCATGATGGCTCAAGTAGCTATCAAATGTTACCCGGCTTCTTTAGAGCCATTTGCTGTAATGGCCTCGTTTGCGGTGACACGTTTGGTGAAGTGAGAGTGCCGCACAAGGGCGATGTGGTGAATAAAGTCATTGAAGGGGCTTATGAAGTATTAGGTAGCTTCGATGCCATCGCAGATAAACGCGAAGAAATGCAAAGCTTGATATTACCGCCACCAGCCCAACACATCTTTGCTCAATCTGCTCTCACATATCGTTATGGTGAAGCGCATCAGCCGATCACCGAAGCGCAAGTATTACAGCCACGCCGTGTAGAAGATAAGAAGGACGATCTTTGGACGGTGTACCAACGTTTGCAGGAAAATTTAATCAAGGGAGGATTATCAGGCAGGAATGCCAAAGGTAAACGCGCTCGAACGCGTTCCGTGAATGGGATTGATGGGGATATTAAGCTCAATAAAGCGTTGTGGGTACTGACAGAACAAATGCACGCCCACTTTTCTGGGCGCGAACAAATATAGCCACAACACGTTATATATAATCTCCCTTTACGGTAAATATCATGAGATGACTCACTTTGTGAATGGTATTGATGGAAATATTAAACCCCAATAAAGCACTTTGGATACTGACAGAAAATATGAGCCCTATTTTATCATCCAGTTGATACCGCCCTTTTGGCTTGATGAAGTTAAATAGCTCAAAGATACAATCGTAGTCGCTTTTAATTTATATTAATATATTATATAAAATTACATATCGTTTTATTTATGACTCTCTAAAAAAAGGAGCTCAGTATGACTAAATACCAAACGATCACTCACAACATTTCAACTAATTTAGCTGATCTTGGACAACATATTCCTGATGTGATGAAAAACTTTTCAGGGTTAGTCTCTTCAGGAACAAAAGACGGTGCA
>NZ_JAMPMC010000101.1:0-1449 GCF_028477945.1 Providencia sp. PROV261
TCTTCAGTGGTCCACCGAATGCGATTTCCGTCTGCATCTGTTGAAGTTGGGCGACGACGGCTTCTGAGCCTTTACCGGCCTCACATTCAAGGCACAAGAACACCTGCCTTAACAGTTGCTCCAGGAGATTGCATTGTTCATCGTAATGTTGCCACTGGTACTCTTCCACGGTCCGTTTCTGTTTTTTCAGGTAAAGGCAGAGGGTCTGGATATCCCTGTCATTCATGACCTTCAATGCCTGTTGTCTGACTACTGAGAAGGGTTGATTATCATCAATGTTCTCATCCACAAACAGATGCAGTAACTCTGCCGCTTTCGTGACATTGTCCGCGGCTGACTGCCAGGACAGGAACACTGCTTGTTGTGCAAAGGTGTTGGCAGCTTCTTGTTGCTTGCGGATATGGTAAATGAACCCATCAGTTAACCGTTCCAGTGCCAGTTGTATCCGCTCTGTCAGGTGACATAGCAACCATAGATGCTGCTGTGCGCGTTTGAATCGTTTGAGTTTACTACCGTAATAGTTGATGAGCTCACCGAAGTGTTGTCGATTTTTAAGAGACAGATTAAGCCCATCGATAACGCCATTGATTTGCGTGCGCCATGGCGCTAACTGATGATAAAGGGCAAGCTCTTTTTTAAGTTCAGGTACGGTCAGACTTTTTGCACCGCCTCTGAGCTGGTTCAGGCTTAGTCCGTCATCAATGGCTGTTATGCTGTCCAGAAAGACGTGAAGTTCAGGACTGGTGAGTTGATTAAGTTGGTGCGCCAGGTCTTTTCTGACCTGCTGCATCGCTCTGCTTATCAGTCTCTGGAGTACGGTGTACCTAGGGATAGCAATGCTGTGACTGGTTAGGAATTCAATAGCAGTATCAAAGAGGTAACGCGGCTCCAGCCAGGCATTGCCCACCTGAACAAGGTGGTCGAAAAGAGAATTGAAGTGCTGACTTTCGTCCCATTTGTGATAACCAGCAAGGTCTAATACTTTTGCGTAGAGTCGATCTTTTTGTTTTTGTGAGGGAGTGAATGGTCTGAGCCCCTTGCCGCCAAGCAGCTCTTTACTGATGAACATTAAATCCTTAGAAACCTGCGAGTAAGCGATATCTAGGATGACGGGCTTTGATTTGAAGTATCCCAAAATCGCGACAAAGTAACATCTATGAGCTCTGAGACGAATTGACCGAAAAACTGCCAATTCCGCATCGTTCAGAGAAAAGTACAGACGTTGTTCTTCGATTGAAAAAATGGGTGGGGAATAAAGATCTGCCTGTTCTGCTCTCGTGAGAATAGTAATTTCGTTTTTGATGGCCATATCAGGGCTGTTCCGTATTAAATGTACGATATTTACCTAATTTGCCACACTTATAAGTAGTAACCCACCTCCGCAGCCATTTATTGGTGTGGTCTACAGAGGATTAAGTCTTTTTAGAGGGGAAAATCCCTAGAACCCCA
>NZ_JAMPMC010000102.1:0-1231 GCF_028477945.1 Providencia sp. PROV261
AGACCCGATAGGGCTACTGGGTGGGTTGAATCCGTATGGGTATGTGCACTGCCCGACAGGGTTTATAGATCCGTTGGGTCTTAGTGGCATGTTCACAGGATCTACTTTTACAGGTCCTTCCGATATTACTTATACTGTCTATCAACAACCTATTGACTGGGACTTAAAAGTTAATACGCGAGATGGTGTAAAAACGAATCTTCAAATCGTTCTCGAAGATGGCCGAAGTCCTATGGTGGTAAAAGATGGGAAATATTCAGTTGTAAGCCTTCACCACTCTAAACAAAATGGCTTAGGGCCATTATTTGAGTTATCAACTGAAACGCACGTTAAGTACCGCTATACTAATGCATTGCATCCACACTTGCCTGGAAGTCACCCATTTAACCCAGTGGATCGTGATCTTTTTGATGCAGATAGAAAAGCTTACTGGAAGCAAAGAGCCGAAGAGGAAGTTAACCGTAGAAAGCTGATCAATTGCTGTAAAAAAGGAGGGTAAATGTTGACACCTAAATTGGTTGATTATTTTAAAAGTAAAAATTGGTGGTTTGATGAACCTTCAAGTGAATACCGCGATGCTTTGTTAAGTATTGATATCGATATTGACTCTGATTTTGCACAGTTTTACTTACATGTTGAAGATTGCCCAACATTTTTAGGAAAAAATAGAGAGATCTATCAAATTGGTTGGTTTTTAATTAATAGCAATGATTATTTATTAATCCTGAAAAGTGCTCATGATGTTCTAAAATTACCTAAAGAATATTTGCCATTAGATAATTTTGAAGGTGAATACGGTTATTTTTATAATCAAAAAACTGGTGAAGTTGTTGGGTTAGGATTAGGCAACGAAATTCATGACTTTATGGCTGGGGTACTGAAGCCACAATGGCATAGTTTTAATGATTTTTTAGAGTTTTTCTTTGATATTTAAACTAAATGGCCAGAAGATCTTTCAAACTTCTGGCCTCTTCGTTTTTAAGCGCCGCTCAGTTTACCCTTTTAGCCGCTGGTATACTCTGCCATCAGCTCGCGCATCGTGTGCCGTATGGCGGTTAGCTGCGCTTGCTGTTGTTGGTTCTGCTGCTTTATCGCTCGAATGTCTTCGCTGTCGGGTATCAAGACCAAACAACCGTTTAATATCTTCACCGTGAACGTGAAACCGGTCTCAAAACCTGCGGCTTTTAGCCACTGGCTTTTTAGGTGTATCGCCGGCGGTGGGTGGGTTTTA
>NZ_JAMPMC010000103.1:0-1210 GCF_028477945.1 Providencia sp. PROV261
TGTCTAAAGAAAAATTTGAACGTTCAAAACCGCACGTTAACGTTGGTACAATCGGCCACGTTGACCACGGTAAAACTACCCTGACAGCAGCAATCACTACTGTTCTGGCAAAAACTTACGGCGGTAGCGCTCGTGCATTCGATCAAATCGATAACGCACCAGAAGAAAAAGCGCGTGGTATCACCATCTCTACTTCTCACGTAGAGTACGATACACCAACTCGCCACTACGCACACGTAGACTGCCCAGGACACGCCGACTATGTTAAAAACATGATCACGGGTGCTGCTCAGATGGACGGTGCAATCCTAGTTGTTGCGGCAACAGATGGCCCAATGCCACAAACTCGTGAGCACATCCTGTTAGGTCGTCAGGTTGGCGTTCCTTACATCATCGTGTTCCTGAACAAATGTGACATGGTAGACGACGAAGAGCTGCTGGAACTGGTTGAAATGGAAGTTCGTGAACTTCTGTCTCAATACGATTTCCCAGGTGATGACACTCCAGTTATCCGTGGTTCAGCGCTGAAAGCGTTGGAAGGCAACCCAGAGTGGGAAGCGAAAATCGTTGAACTAGCAGAAGCACTGGACAGCTACATCCCAGAGCCAGAGCGTGCAATTGACAAGCCATTCCTGCTGCCAATCGAAGACGTATTCTCAATCTCAGGTCGTGGTACAGTAGTCACAGGCCGTGTTGAGCGTGGTATCATCAAAGTTGGTGAAGAAGTTGAAATCGTAGGTATCAAAGAGACTGCGAAAACCACTTGTACTGGCGTTGAAATGTTCCGTAAACTGCTGGACGAAGGCCGTGCGGGTGAGAACGTAGGTGTTCTGCTGCGTGGTACTAAGCGTGAAGAAATCGAACGTGGTCAAGTTCTGGCGAAACCAGGTTCAATCAAGCCACACACAACTTTCGAATCAGAAGTTTATATTCTGAGCAAAGATGAAGGTGGTCGTCACACGCCATTCTTCAAAGGTTACCGTCCACAGTTCTACTTCCGTACAACTGACGTAACAGGTACTATCGAACTGCCAGAAGGCGTAGAGATGGTAATGCCAGGCGACAACGTGAACATGAAAGTAACTCTGATTCACCCAATCGCGATGGACGATGGTTTGCGTTTCGCAATCCGTGAAGGTGGCCGTACAGTAGGTGCGGGTGTTGTTGCAAAAATCATTGCATAATAACAACCCACTGTAGTGAAAAGGGG
>NZ_JAMPMC010000104.1:0-1160 GCF_028477945.1 Providencia sp. PROV261
AAAAAGTGGTGAGCCAAGTGAATCTCAAAAAGATTATATTGGAAATATAAGTAAGCATACTGGTCTAGTAAATATATCTTTTGTTCAAGGACATAATGATTATAATTTAAGTAGAGCTCAAAGGAAAATGTTAGTTTAAATTAAAAAAGATATCAGTAAGAGTAATATTGCAGGTTTTAAATTAACGGTTGCTATTGATGGTAAATTGGATGTGTCAAGCAATAATAAATACGGTTCTTTCTATATAATTGAGGCGTTTAAATAAATGACCAGAGCAAATGATGTAATTAAATATGTAGAAAAAAGAGTCAATCAAACAACTAGGGATGTTAATGACATTGAAGATCTTATAAATGAAGATTTTATTGAAAGCATTGAAGATGTAATGCATGATAATAATGAGAATAAATATATTGATTACATGTCTATTTTGGACTTTAATGCATCATCAATTGCAATGATATATATGTTTCAGTTGTATAAAAAAGTTAATAAAGTTTTCTACACATTTGAACGTTTTTTTTATCATAAGAATTTAAACTATATATTGGGTTATTATGATAACTATAAAAGACACAAATGCTTTTTTAACCTTGCTGAGCAAGGCGAAATTTTATTAATGGATTTCGCTTGTGACGATTTTAGAGTTGGACATCTTTGCTACGATAAAATCATTGAAAGTATTCAATCGGGAAAAATGGCAAAATCCCTTCCAATGTATACCCGTCCTCAAAAATTAGGCGTGTTAGCCATTGAAATGCTGGCAAGCGAGAAAAACCAAACAATAGATTGGGAAAGCGCCGGAATTCCTATTGACCCATTCTATCAACGTTTCTGCCAAGAAGCATTGTATAATGAAAATCACGATGTTGTCGCTCAATGGCTTATTACTTTATGTGACAAGCATATCGAATGGTCTGCATTATTTGCAGATAATGAGAATGAACAAAGCTCAACAGGCTATGAAATAGACATGGAAATTTTATTAGCGTGGCCGTTTGAATACCAAGCCGTAAAAAATTTCCGTGCTCGCCATGGGTTGACAACACCCATTATTGATCATCCACTATTAAAAACACCAATGGCGATTGATCACCGCCCAGATATGGTGGGCTGGAAGCAGAATATGCCATCAATTTATTATCAAATAATTGATGACC
>NZ_JAMPMC010000105.1:0-1153 GCF_028477945.1 Providencia sp. PROV261
TGAAATCAAGCTGCGATTGCAGGAGTTGGTTATCGAGTAACATGTGGTTATTTGTCCGCTTTTGGTGGCTAATGACACATCAAATGTAGGTAAATACAAAACTTAAATTGTAATCGTTAGAGAGCTTTCTAACTTATCATTAACTATTTTTTTGTATTTTAAATACCCCTAACAAAATGATTTTATACCTAGCTGGTTGCCACTCGCCAACAGCTAATACAGCTATAATTTCAGTTTTGCATTTAGTACAAATATAAGTCATGTACTCTACTGATAAATTATCATAGCCATAAATAGTTATTGTAGATAATTTTTTTTCTTCAATTTTAACTATTTCTCTAATTAATAGGACGCGAGTCTGATTATCTAACTCTCTAAATGATTTTAAATCCAAAACACGAAAAATTTTATTTTCATTGCATAAAGGGCATACCATCGAATAAGTTAATTTATAAAAATCATCTTCATTTCCATCATAAAACTTCTTTAGTCTAGAAATTCTCTGTATTTTCATTTGACCACTGTCCACTCCCCATTAATTAAGACACCCTAAACTAGAGTTTTCTAACTGTTTACGATAGGCCTCCGGAGGGAGGTGATTTAAGCTTTCATGAGTTCGATTTTGGTTATAATCTTGCTGCCAAAACCACGCTAATTCTCTAACTTGGCTTAACGATTCAAATAAATACGCATTTAAAAATTCACGACGGAACGAACCATTAAAACGTTCGATAAAGCCATTTTGTTGTGGCTTTCCTGGTTGAATATGGCATAGCGAAATTTGGTTATCTTCACAATAATTCAATAAGTTAACTGAGATCAGCTCAGGCCCATTATCGACTCGGAGTTGCTTTGGTAACCCCCTTTCGATTTTTAAACGTTCAAGCACTCTGATAACACGTTCTGCCGGTAATGACGTATCAACCTCAATCGCTAAACATTCACGTGTTCCTTCATCAAGAATATTGAGTGTTCTGAACCGTTTACCGCAGTATAAACTGTCGTGCATAAAATCCAGTGCCCATTGAATATTTGGGGATTTTTCTATCACTAATGGCTTCTTTTCACGCTTCGGAAGCACTTTTTTAACCCGTCGTTTCAGGTTTGGCCCCAATTGACAATAAACGCGATAAACTCGTTTATGATTAAAGGG
>NZ_JAMPMC010000106.1:0-1129 GCF_028477945.1 Providencia sp. PROV261
GGTAATCCCCCCGTTTTTAACCGAGGTTATAAGTAGAATCAGGTCATTCGTTGTAGATGTTGCATTGGGGTATAGCCATTCAACGCCATGTTCGGCCGTTCGTGATTATAAAACCATTGCCACCGTGTAGCATAGTCTTGTCATTCATCCAGTGATGAAAACAAGTATTGCCCTAACCACTCATAGCGGACTGTCCGATGATAACGCTCAATGTAAGCATTTTGCTGCGGATTACCTGGCTGGATAAAGTTTATTTTGATATCTTGCAGATTAGCCCATGATATCAATATATTACTGGTGTATTCTGGCCCATTATCACAGCGTATGGAAACCGGTTTTCCTTTCCACTCAATAAGTTGCTCTAGTACTCTTACAACCCGACTCGCCGGCAGGGAAAAATCCACTTCAATAGCTAATGCTTCACGATTAAAATCATCGATGATATTCAATAAACGGACTGAGCGCCCATCCGACAGTTGATCATGCATAAAGTCCATTGACCAACATTCATTGCTCGTTTCGGGTACCGTCAGTGGCTCGGGCTTATCCCGTTTTAGGCGTTTCTTCGGCTTTATTCGCATGTTCAGTGACAACGCACAATAAATTCGGTAACCCCTTTTGTGGTTAAATCTTAAGTTTTTTACGTTTCGAAGGTATAAAAAGCACAAGCCAAATCCCCAGTTGCGCTGGCTATCAGTGATGCGTATCAGCCAGTCAGCTATTGCTTCATTTTCTTTACTCAGTTTAGCTTGATAACGATAGCAACTTTCGCTCACTACAAATAACTGGCAGGCAAAACGTACGCTGATATTCCGTATTTTGACAGCTTCTTGCGCCATCCGCTTTCGATGCGATGGCTTCACCACTTTTTTGCCATAGCTTCCTGAATGATCTCAGCTTTCAACCTTTCTTCTGCATACATTTTTTTGAGGCGGCGATTTTCCTCTTCCAGTTCTTTCAAGCGGGTCATCATGGAAGCATCCATCCCACCAAAGCGTGAGCGCCACTTATAAAAACTGGCGTTGCTCATACCATGTTCGCGGCACAGTTCAGAAACAGGCGTTCCCGCCTCAGCTTGCTTAAGGATGGTGATAATTTGGCTATCGGTAAAACGTGCTTTTTTCATAGA
>NZ_JAMPMC010000107.1:0-1071 GCF_028477945.1 Providencia sp. PROV261
AAAATAATGTCGCTGTCCGCTTTAAAGGCCTCAAGGTCACGGTAGACTTTCGAGCGGAAGAACTCATCTTCTTTCAGCACCGGCTCATACACAATCACTTCGATACCTTTGGCCTTAATACGTTTCATCACGCCCTGCACCGCAGAGGCACGGAAATTATCAGAGCCTGCCTTCATCACCAAACGGTATACCCCCACTTTACGTGGCGCTTTGGCAATAATCGCATCGGAAATAAAGTCTTTACGTGTGCGGTTAGACTCCACAATGGCGTTAATCAGGTTATTCGGCACATCATCGTAGTTTGCCAACAACTGTTTGGTGTCTTTAGGGAGACAATACCCGCCGTAACCGAAAGAGGGGTTGTTGTAGTGGCTACCGATACGCGGGTCTAATGACACCCCTTCAATAATTTGTCGTGCGTTCAAACCGCGGCTTTCTGCATAGGTATCTAATTCATTGAAATAGGCGACGCGCATAGCCAAGTAGGTGTTTGCAAACAGTTTAATCGCTTCGGCTTCTGTGCTGTCAGTAAACAGCACCGGAACATCTTTCTTGATGGCTCCTTCCAGCAGCAAGTTAGCAAAAATCGCTGCCCGCTCAGAGCGCTCCCCTACCACAATACGGGAAGGGTGCAGGTTATCCCAAAGTGCACAGCCTTCGCGTAAAAACTCAGGCGAGAAAATCACATTAGTGTAGCCAAACTCTTCACGTAAGCGCTCAGTAAAGCCAACCGGAATGGTGGATTTCACAATGATAGTGGCGGCAGGATTGATTTTCTGCACGTCGTGAATGACCGATTCCACTGACTTGGTATTAAAGTAGTTGGTTTTAGGGTCATAGTCAGTGGGGGTCGCCACAATCACATATTGTGCGCCAGTATAGGCTTCGACAATATCTTGTGTCGCTCGGAAATTGAGTGTTTTTTCGCGTAGAAATTGCTCGATTTCGGTATCGATAATTGGCGACTGTTTGTTGTTAAGCATCGCCACTTTTTCGGCAATGATATCGACTGCCACCACTTCGTGGTGTTGTGACAGTAACATGGCATTGGACAGACCCACATAGCCTGTA
>NZ_JAMPMC010000108.1:0-1064 GCF_028477945.1 Providencia sp. PROV261
GTGGTTTCCTGTGGGCTAATAATCCCCGTCCACGGCTTGATACCCTCTCGCCCCGCTGAAGCTAATCCATCAGATAGAAGAAAATACCCCATGCCAGCATTACAAATTCGCTGCATCACTTTTAATGCCGATTCACTGTTACTTTCGGATGACCAGTCAAACAACTCATTACGGGGTGACCAATAGGTATTGTGTAGCTCCTCGATGGTCTGATTATCGATTTGCGCATTATTCATGCCGAGGCTATTCAGTACATGGTAAAACGCCCCTTTGATACTGCGAGAGGGGTGATTACCATATAGCCGAGTTGCCACAACATTGATACGGCGGTCAGATTGCGCTGCTAGTCGGTTTCCTGTTCTCACCGTTAATGCGATCGTTGTCAGCCCTTCGTAATGCGTTGGCCTTGATGTTAATAATGCGCGTAGAGCTTGCCAGTGGCACTGGTCACGAGTACTTCCCCCGCCCACATCGGAAACGCGCCTGACTCGCACTTCATATTGCGCTTGCTTTGGCAGTTCAAAGACTTCTGTGAAGCCGATTTGGTCTTCCGTACTGTGACTATAACGAAACTCTTTTGTGACCCACTCAGTGTCATTAACACCCCGATACTGAACCGCTATTTTCACTTCCCGTGAACCACGACGCCCTTTTTTATCATAAGATGCCAGCCCCGCAGGGAAAACAATATTAAGCTCCATGCGGTTAGTCGTTTCGCCATTCGGACACGCAAGGAAAGGCCCTATCCAGTTTTGCTCATCATTAATGCCCGTGATACTGAAATCCAATAATGTACGCTCACGGAACCCTTGCCAATTGGTATCAACCACCGTGACGTCGTTCCCTGACTCGTTTTTTTCGACAGTGAAGCGCTCGACACTGAGGGTTAGCCCATCAATTTCCGTGATTTTGTACTGATTACCTTTAAGGCCAAGGCTAAGGCGTTGAGTACCTTCAGGTAAGCCAGAAAATGCAGAGCCTGTCGCACTGTTATAGGCCAGTGAAATATGCGCTTCTATCGCAGGTGTGCCACCTGATGACGGAACGCCACCATTAAAGCGGGG
>NZ_JAMPMC010000109.1:0-1051 GCF_028477945.1 Providencia sp. PROV261
TAGATCCGTTAATATCAAAAAACTTTGGTATGGAAGCCACCTTTGTGCTTGATAACAATGCACCAGCGACTTTTGATGGCGGCTATGAAAAAAAATCAGGAGATATAAATGAGCAGTTAATATTATTTCCGTTGATTAGCGAGCGATTTATAGGGGGGTATGTCAAACAATTTTGGTTAATAGCTAAATATGAAACTATGACCTATAAAGTAATAAACACTCAAAATATCAATATAAATATTGATTATAGATCTAACATAAAAAGTTACTGGGTTGGGGCAAAAAAGAAAGGCGAAGATTCTTTTTTAAAGTATCCAAATGGCGATGTTATTCTTAATTCTGAAGTTGAACCTGAGTATAAAAAACTACTTGAAATATCAGAATCCATGATCCAAAAATAAAAACACTAACTTATACACATTATATGGGTGTAATATTTTTATATGAAATGTAAAACACTCCCCATTATTACCTCTTTGCTTTCTTTGTTGTTTATGTCTGATGCACTTGCTTTAAAAACGTACTCAAATGAGCAGAGAAATATTAACAAACAGAACGCTTATATAATTACCAGTGATATTTTTTATGGTCCCGTAAAATCTGTAAAAGCCATACACACGAGACCTGAAAATAAATACGGTAAAACCGATAATGGAACAAGAGTATATCAATTCTCAGATTGTAATGAGCTGACTGAATTCAGCTGGAAATCTCAAAGAGTCATATCACCGTCGGATTCTGTAACCTTTGTTTCAGACGGGGAATTAATTGGCAGTAATCCTTACCATGTTAAAGCTGTCTCTGACTTCAGTGCCTCCAGTAACTCCAGCTATACCAATGCCAGCTTATTTTATTACACTGATAGCAATGGGCGGATTATCAAAAATGAGGAAATAGTTCTGACTAAAAACAGAGTCTTTTCTGATGCCGATGAAGAAAATAAACGCCGTGAATTGTCAGAAAATTCAGACGATACTTTTTCTGTTTCAGTTATTAACTGGAATAATGGACTTATTAATAACAGGGTTGTGTCCACTCCCCCTAAAATAAT